>CAIZXK010000323.1 GCA_903936865.1 uncultured Bacteroidales bacterium
TAAATAACATTTAAAGAAAATAGATTTTTTATAACAAAAATAAAGATTTCTAACTACCTATACAATTTATTTGATATTTAATCTAAATATAAGTTTAAAAGCGATAATAATATATTGTAATAATCAGATTATGAATGATTAGTATTTATTATAAATTTATTAACAAAATAGTTTTAAAATAATTTGGTGGGTATATTAAAATGATTGTATATTTGCGTATTCAAATACCGAAATACATATAACAATATTGAGTAAAATAATAAACATATCAGAAGCAGCGTCAATAGCAATATACAGCATAGTTGCAATTGCCAGAAGTAAAGAGAAACTTAATGCAACTGAGTTGGCAATTTCTATCAATGTGTCACGAAATCATCTTGCAAAAGTGATGCAACAATTAACCAAATATGGTTATTTAATTTCTGATAGAGGTCCAAAAGGAGGATTTAAATTAAATAAATTACCGGATGAAATCTGTTTATTAGATTTATTTGAATTGGTTGAAGGAAATATTGAAGATATAAGTTGCATGGGAGATTGTGCTGTATGTCCATTTAAAGATTGTGTTTTCGGTGGATTGGCAAGTAAGTTAACCAATGAATTTAAAAATTATTTAAAAAATACAAAAATTTCTGATTTAATACATATATAACTATGAAAAGAACAATCATAAAAATAGATGAAGATTTGTGCAATGGTTGCGGACAATGCGTTACAGGTTGTCACGAAGGAGCATTGCAATTAATTGATGGCAAAGCCCGTATGATAAGCGATTTGTTTTGCGATGGATTAGGAGCATGTATTGGCGAATGCCCTGTAGGTGCAATTGAATTGATAGAACGTGAAGCAGAACCTTATGATGAAATTGCTGTGATGGAACGTATTTCTCCTAAAGGAGCTGCCACTGTTCTGGCACATTTAAAGCATCTGAAAGATCATAACGAAATGGCTTATTTCAATCAGGGAATTCAATATATAAAAGAGAATAATTTAAACATAGATTTATCAACATTAACAAATAATAAAATGAATACAGAACATCAACACAAAGGCTGTGGTTGTCCGGGATCTCAGGAAATGGATTTCAGCAACCCACAAAAATGTGAAACAGAATCAATAAATGAAGAAGTTCCTTCTCAATTACGCCAATGGCCGGTGCAATTGCATTTATTAAATCCAATGGCCGGTTATTTTAAAAATGCAGATGTAGTGTTAGCTGCTGATTGTGTGGCTTTTTCATTTGGAAATTTCCACAATCATTTTCTAAAAGGAAAAACATTGGCTATTGCATGTCCAAAATTAGATTCAGGTAAAGAAAGCTATATTGAAAAATTATCAGCAATGATAGATGAATCTAAAATAAATACTCTAACGGTTATCATAATGGAAGTTCCTTGCTGTGGCGGATTGTTGCAAATTGCCAAAATGGCAGTTGATGCTTCAGCCAGAAAAATTCCTGTAAAGCAAATAGTAGTTGGAATTCAAGGGGACGTTTTATCTGAAGAATGGGTTTAATAAAGAATTCTTTAAGTATAAAAAATATTTAAAATTATAGAAGAATGGATTATTCAAGCTTTAATTTTGATAAAAATATTGTGAATTAAAGTAAATCAATAAAATACAAATTAAAAATTAATAAAATTTCAAAAAATGAGTATGTTTTGTTATCAATGCCAGGAAGCGGCAAAAGGAATCGGATGCACCGGATTAAAAGGAGTTTGTGGTGTAGATTCAGAAGTTGTAAATTTACAGGATTTAAATGTATGGTTATTAAAAGGTGTTTCTCATTATGCTGTTAAAGCAAGAGAAAAAGGAGTTGAAAACGCGAAAGTTAATCGTTTTATCAACAAAGTATTATTCTCAACTATTACCAATGTAAATTTTGATAAGAATGCGTTCTTAAAACAAGTTCGCGAAACGTTGGTTTTAAGAGAAGAAATAAAACAACAGGCAATTGCTGCAGGTGCTGAAATCGTTGAAAATTGCTGTGATCCATGTTGCTGGTACAGCGATAATGACGAAGAAATTTATGAAAAAGGTTTGTCAATGGATGGTCGTATTGATGCTCTGAATGAAGACGTTCGTTCATTGCGTGCTTTGGTTCTTTATGGGTTAAAAGGTTTGGCCGCTTATGCTGATCATGCTTTGAATTTAGGTTTTGAAGATGCAGCTATCTATGCATTTGTTCAAAAAGCTATGGTTGCACTAACCAATGATGAATTGACGCTGGAAGAAAATGTTGCTTTGGTTATGGAAACCGGTCAATTTGGCGTTAGCGTAATGGCTTTGTTAGACAGAGCAAACACAACTACTTACGGTAATCCTGAAATTACCAAAGTAAATATCGGTGTAAGTGATAAACCGGGTATTTTAATAAGCGGTCATGACTTGAAAGATATGCAGGAATTACTGGAACAAACTGATGGAACAGGAGTTGACGTTTATACTCATAGCGAAATGTTACCAGCTAACTACTACCCTGCTTTCAAAAAATACAAACATTTTGTTGGA
>CAIZXK010000324.1 GCA_903936865.1 uncultured Bacteroidales bacterium
CCCTTAGGGTAGATTCACTTATATCTATATTTATAATTTATAATTTATCAACAAAGCATTTTATACCCCTGACAGGGTTTGAAACCCTGTCAGAGGTGATTTGATTTAATTTTTTCCAAGTATAAAAGTTTTATTCTTATATTTAGTTGAAAATCTATTATTTATAATACTGATTTTTGATTTCTTCAAACCATCATTATTATCAGGCGATTGCATATATAAATAGATTTCATTAGAATCGTTTTTTTCAAATACATTGATTTCTTCCAAACAATTAAAAATATAACTATTTGATTCATTTCCATTGTAATAAAACTTATTAGGAAGAATAACATGTAAACTTATGTCATTTAAAATGGAATCACTAGCAGAAATGTTAAGTGAATCAATAATTCCTGATAAATCAGTTAAATACCATTTACCTATTATTTTATTTAGGTTAAAATCTGATAATTTAAAACCTAAAAAATAGGTTTTTCCATTTGAATTATAAGAAAAAATTTTATTTTCACAATATAAAATTGGTTTGAAAGTATTGTAAGAGTAAATTGTATATTGATCTGATTCATCACAACATCCTAGTATTTCACCTATAAAACAATAATCATGAAAATAAACATTATGTGCTTCAAATTCAATGTTTTTCAATGTTTTATTATCTCCTTTCTGATAAAAAGGAAAGATCTCTAATTTTATTTTGGATTCAATTTTCTCTATACCTTTTAGTCTTTTCTGTGTTTTATTTTCTTTTATTAAAAAATACTCTAAAGTACTGTTATAATTATATATTTCATGATAATTTATTGTTTTACTGATAGAATATTCACCATATTCTTCATCTGTTGTATAATATTTAAAATCAGAAATACTTGAATCATCCCATATCAGTTTATTTGTATTTGAAGTATTTGTTTTTAAAATAATATTCTTTGTAAAAGTATAAGCAGCTACTTCAATCAATGCATATTTTTGTTTATAAATCTGTCCTTTATATTGATATTTAATGGGATATAAAACTTCCCCGGCTAATTGAAGATCTTTAGAGAATAGCTTGGTTCCCTTTGGAACTAAAGTTATATCAGTAATTTTCTGAGGTATTTCAACATATCCTGTAAAAACACATTTATACCATCCATTTAAAGAGTCTTTTATCGAAATCTGCACACCATTATGCAGCTGAAAAAGAACTTTGCCATTTGGTTTATCCCTGAAATTTGCAGGTCCATCAACAATTTGAGAAAACCCAATTAAAGCTTTTAAAATTAAGAAAGCTAAAATGATACTATTTTTCTTGTTACTCATCCAGTATCTCTATTAATTTATGATTCAGATTTTTAATTGCTAGAGGAATATTCCATGATTCTTTATTTCGTTTTTCAACATAATTAGAAACAGAACGAATCTGTATATACTTTATATTCTGCAACTTGCATGCATACATAAAGGCAGCTCCTTCCATACTTTCTGTAATCGGATTAAATCGTTTTCTAATTTTCTCAATATTTTCCTCATTTCCATGTATGGTATTTACGGTAATTCCTTTTACTTTAATCAGCTGATTTACAATTTCGCTTTTTAAAACGGAATCATTCATCAATTCGAGGTTGCTAAAAGGGAAACTATCTTCTTCGATAAGTTTTAAATCAACTAAAGATAAAAAATATTCACCGTTTTCGGCACCCAGTTCCGAAAAGCTATCGGAAGTAATATTAAAAACTTCACCTAAGGCAATATTTTTATCAAAACATCCGGCTATTCCGGCATTTATAGCAATATCATACTGATAGGTTTGTAAGGTCTTCCCTAAATAATAGGCTGTAGCCACCATTCCTATTCCTGTGATTAACACATCAATATCAAAATCTCTGTACTTATAAAAAGTCAGATTGCTTTCTTTTTTCTCAATAAGTTCAAAATTCTTGAGCATTGGCTCAATTTCCAATGAGGTTGCACTTACTATTAATATATACATCTATTTAATTTTTAGTCTGTTAATTCATTATTTCTTTTACCCAATTGTTTTGCATTTTGTTTGCTTACAATTTTTTTTCCAGATTTAGCTTCAATTTCTTTACGTGTATTTCCGGCAATAGTTCCACCTTGTTTAGCAATAATCCTGTTTTCTTCAAATGTTTCAGGTTGCTTCTCTTTTGATATTTCAGTAGTTGAAGCCTCTGCAAGCATATTAAGAACCAATTCCAGATTGCTCATGTGATCCCGAAGATTTTCTTTCTTCAGACTTTTATAGTTTTTGTATTCCTTGGTAGTAAATCCACTCCATGCTTTGGTAATATCATCAGTTAAAATGGCAAATTCCATACCTTTTTGTACACCACGGTTTTCCCACTCATCAGTTAAGTCTTTCCGTATTTCAATGCTTTTCAGCCTTTGATTTATCCATTCTTTGGAATAACCTTTGCGTAAATAGATTTCCATCAAGCGGTCTATCCCAATTTCAGGATCTTCAATTTCATCAATACGTTCACGGGCAACTTTAGCTATCCAGAGTTTAAAAGGTTCTGCTTTTGGCGAAGGAATAGATTGAATTAAGCGAAAAAGCTGTTCTGTATCAGCGACATCGGTTAATCTCATTTTGCCATCCGCAGCAAGCATTTTCAAAGCGTTACAATTTGTAACGGTTTCATTTCCCTGCTCTAAAAGCCTCTTTTTCAACACTCTCCAATATATTTGAGGATTTCCGCTATCTGTAAGAACAGCTATTACATCCACTATGGAAAAATACCATTTTTCCTGTTCCGCATCCCATTGGGTACGAACTTGTTTACTTTCAAACAATTTAATGCTGGTTTCTTTATTCATCCTGGTAAATATTTCTTTACTCAATTCACAAAATTAAAAAATTTTTCCAAAACTATTGCCTTATATTTACTGAATTATTGAATATCCATAAATACTTAAGGATAACATTAATACCTTGATAGAAATAAGATGTATTGAATATTTATAAAATCACTTTTCCTATAAAATAATGCGGTACTGTTTCAACAAGAATATCTTCCTTTATATTTTAATTATTAATGTGCATTAGCAGAAACACGGTTGAAAAATAATTTATACCTTTTATGACCTCCTATTCTGGGGAAACCTTTACTCTTCCTTTTTGCAATAGCCTGCTATACAATAGCAAATGCTGCTACGCTGACTTCAAGGGATGGTATGCATGCTTCAATGGTCGCTACGTCCAATTCAACAAATCCTTTAAAGTATTCAATATATAACAATTTTGTAATAAAGAAATAAGCAAATGACA
>CAIZXK010000325.1 GCA_903936865.1 uncultured Bacteroidales bacterium
AGGAAATAAAACGAAACAAAAAAAGATACAACGATCACCTGATGCTAAAGAACCACAGCATTGAAGTAAAAAACGAAATAGTTTCGATAGACGAAAACAAATACAACAGCTTAAGCAATAGCTGCATGAGAAAATTAAAAAATATGGTGGAAATGAAACGCGGAGTGCAGTTTGCCCTCGGTTTTTAAATAACAATAAAAAATTAAAATTTATGAATATTGACGAAGTAAAAATTGGCGAAAAATACATTTACCAAATACCTTACAATAAAGGTTCAGTTGAATGTATAGCTGAACGTTTTGATTTTTCATATGGAAAAGATTGTAAAAGAATTATTTTTTCATATATCCCTAGTTTTTGGAAAGACAATGAAAAATTCAGAACATCAGAATCATTTAATACTATTGAAGTTGAAAGATATATTTTCTAATTATATAAATAAGGCAAAATGGAAAAATGTATAGGATGTGTAAAAGGATGCGATTCCTTTAAAAAAGCAAATGAAAAACAGGAAAATGCCTGGTTTTGCGAAAACATAAAAATATGGGTTTACAAAACGCTTCCGGAAGGAATGAGAGTGGCAACAATTGACGATATAAACCCAAACGGCAGAAGAGTAATAGGATTGAAATATATGCTATTAGGCATTGAAAGCAAGCAATATGAAGCTTATCCGCTTACTGAAAATACGGATTTGCCCAATCTGGTAAGGTTTATTAAAGAAAACAGATGCTGGGTGAAAAAGTGAGTACTTAGAGTTATAAAAAAAAATTAATAATCAAATACAATGGAAAGAATGAATGAAGAAATGGTAAAAATCACAACGAATGGTCAAACTATTCAAGTGAATAAAATGATTTTCCACTTTATCGAATTTTTGAAATTATATGGGGATGATGTTTCAGATATTTCAACCATTATCAGCGAATTTCAATCATTTTTAGATTATTGGGAAGATTTTAAGAATAGTAAAAAAGAGGCTACTTATAACAATAAGCATTTACAACGCTTCAATTTGTTTCATACAATTAAGCCTAAAACTGAGTATGCTCATCAACAGGATTTCAAAAATGGAAAACCAACGCTTTACCCTATTTACAGAATTACAAATGGTACTGTTTATTCAATGGCATGTGGTGGTAATTATCCGCTCAAAGACTGTATTCTTTATTTTGGTGATGGAACTACGATAGCGGCTCTTAAATAACTTACTTATATATACAGTTCAAAAAAATGAACTATTAATAAAATTGAATAATTACAATAGAATAAATTTTACAAACAATACTATGGATTTTATAAAATTACAAATTGCACATTTAATTGAGGAACCAATGGTACGCAGAAACAGGAAAAGGTACTCACACAGTGCATTTACAAGAAAATTCTGGAAAGACATGATACCTTGCGACTACGATAAAAACGAGAAAGTTATTGAATTTGAATTTACAAGCGGCGATAGAAGTTGGTTTAAACTGGAAACAATTTTCGGGAAAGTGATATCAGAAACTAAAAGTATATTGATACTTTACCCAGGAGGAGAAACTGAACCGATAAATATAGTAAGCTTTGAAGTTTTTAAAGTAAAAAGAACCACGTATTTAAAAATAATTTTTGAACAGGATTTCCCTTTTTAAATAATCATAACTAATGAGTAAAACAAAAATTTAAAAAATTGGCATAAAAATGAAGCAATTAATAGAAAAACTTAACCAGGAACTGCAGGAAATAAACCAACGCAAAAAAGATCTGGGAACGGCAATACAAGCATTGCAGAAAATTTGCAACCATAATTTCGAACTAGCTGCCAATACTCACAAACAAAGGGAAAAATGCTCAGAATGCGGAGAGGAAATAAGTTTGTAAATTAACAAACTACATTGTATTCAGAAAAAAGTTTTCGCTATTACAAATGCATGTATTAAGCTGAATAACTAGATATGTGGGTAATATGAAATTATTTTATCATTTATTGCACTATTATCTAACGTTGCTATATAGAATGATTATAAATCTCACAATTATTTCACAACTATTGTTTTTCATGTTATTATTTATTTTACTTTTGTCATAACAAAATAAATACAATGAATAAAGAACGTACGCCAACAATATCTCCTACATATTTTATCAATGTGTTTAATGGTTTATGTCCTTTAAATATATACAAATAAAATAATCAACTAATTAGAAACAATATGAGAAAATTGAGTTACCTTATAGCAGCAATTTTAATGATTGCATTCATTAGCACAAGCTGCAAATCAAAAAAAGAAGTTACTGACAATAAAAAGAAACCACAGGGGGAAGAATTAATTACCAGTTATTGTGCCGGTGAAAAAGAATTTATGAGCACCCCTGAACTATTCAGAGCCAGCGCTGTTGGTGAAAGCCTCGACCAAATGGTTTCAAAGAAAAAAGCCATGAGCAATGTAAAAGCTGAATTAGCAGGACTTATTCAAACCACCATGAAAGGTGTTATTGATAATTATGTAAAATCAGCCGAAGCGAACAATGTAGAAGGTTTGGAAGAAAGATACGAAGGCAATACCCGTGAAGTAATCAATCAAAATATTACCAATCTAAGAGTAATTTGCGAAAAACAAACCAAAACAGCCGAAGGCAATTACAAGACCTATATTTGTGTTGAAATTAATGCAGATGGTATCGTAAAAGGCGTTGGTAATAAATTATCTGCTGATAAAGAATTGAAAATTGACTATGATTACGAAAAGTTTAAGAAAACTTTTGATGAGGAAATGAAGAAAATGGAGAATAAATAAATCATTACGAACCCTAACGGATTTCTTTATCTTTTAGGGTTTGTTTATAATTGTATATATGAAAAGTATTTATTTAATTTTCACATTTTTTATTATTATTGTCTTTAACCTTAATGGACAAGATATTAAA
>CAIZXK010000326.1 GCA_903936865.1 uncultured Bacteroidales bacterium
ACCCGTATGATTTGGTATCCTGATAAAGCGGCTTTTAGAGCAGGTTACGTTGATGGGCCTAATTGGGATACAGATAGTATTGGCTTGTGGTCACTCGCTATGGGTTTTGATACAAAAGCATCAGGTTATTCTTCAACAGCAATAGGAGAAAATACAATTGCATCAGGATCTAAATCAACAGCAATGGGAGGATATACTACAGCAACAGGATCTACTTCAACAGCAATGGGATATAGTACAATAGCCTCTGGTGAAGGTTCAACAGCAATGGGATGGCTTACAAGAGCTACAGGGGAAAAATCAACAACAATGGGATTCGGAACAACAGCTTCAGGAAGTTATTCAACTGCAATGGGAGAATTCTCAACAGCTTCGGGGGAAAAATCAACTGCAATTGGAGATCAAACAACTGCTTCAGGTATAAGTTCAACTTCAATTGGAACAAATACTAAAGCCAAATCCTATGCAGAAACTGTAATAGGATGCTATAATACTGATTATTCTCAATCTGATTCTACATGGTGGAATGTTAATGATCGCCTATTTGTGATTGGTAATGGGACATATAGCAACAGAAGCAATGCTCTAACCATGCTGAAAAATGGCAATACCGGCTTGGGTTTTGAAAATCCGATTAAGAAACTTGAAGTAAATGGAGAAATAAAAGGGTTAAGGCTTATTGCTTATGGTCCTGGAAATGTAAATACTAATACAGCTATTGGTGAACAAGCTTTAAATATTATTAATACTGGAAATTTTAATACTGCTATTGGGTCAAATTCTTTAATGGTAAATTCAATAGGAAATAACAATGTGGCAATTGGCACAAATGCATTATACACAAATTCAACAGGTAATAACAATATTGGTATTGGAGTTAACGCTACAGTATTATATAATAATTCAAACAGTATTGCTATTGGTGATCTTTCTGTAAGTTATACCAGTAATATGGCTGTTATTGGGAATACTGCAACTTCTATTATCGGCGGCTATGTTGATTGGAGTATTTTATCCGATGGAAGATTTAAAAGAAATATCAAACAAAATGTACCGGGAATATCCTTTATTATGAAATTGCATCCTGTTACCTATAATCTCGATATCAACAAACTGAACAGGGCGATTTATCATACCGATACCATAGCTTTTGATAAAGAATCTATCAATAGCAAAGAAAAAGAAATCCAAAGCGGTTTTATTGCTCAGGATGTGGAAAAAGCCGCTCAGGAAGTGGGATATGATTTTAACGGAGTGGTAAAACCTCAAAATGAAAATGAACATTATGCCTTACGTTATGCGGAATTTGTAGTTCCATTGGTTAAAGCTGTTCAGGAACAACAACTAATGATAGAAGAACTCAAAAAGCAAAACGAAGAGCTTTTAAAAAGATTGGAAAAATTAGAAAACAAATAAAAACAAATTATGAAAAATATTTTTCTTAAAATAGTATTCATGATATTACCTGTATCATTTTACGGGCAGAATATCACTTCATTGGTTGTTTCTTCTGCAGGCGATTTTTATACAACAACTAACTATTCCTTAAGTGTTACTGTAGGAGAGCCTATTATTGAAACCTATAATTCTGAATTGTATAAACTCAACACAGGTTTTCAACAGGGAGTAGGAAACCGTAAACTTAATTTAAAATTCTATCTGGAAGGATTATTTAATGGTACAGAAATGAATCAGGCTTTTGATGATGCAGGTCCGGTTTTCCCTATGGGTATTGCTGATAAATTTCAACTAACAGTAGCTAAAAGCAACACACCTTATGATTTGTTATATACCGATACAAATGCATTACTCAATAGTAACGGTAACAGTTTAGTTAGTTTACCAGCCTATTTAACCGGAAATAATTATATTGTTCTACACCACCGTAACCATCTGGAAACTTGGAGCTCCTCTCCTATTTCATTTGCATCGGATACTATTAGTTACAATTTTACTACTGTTGTTTCCAAAGCATATGGTGATAATCAAAAAGAAGTTGCACCCGGCATATTTGCTATATTGGTTGGTGATGTAAACCAGGATGGTGTGGTTGATATAAGTGATTTGGTTGCAATGGATGCTGACCTTACTAATGGAACATTGGGTTATATAGTTTATGATCTTAATGGTGATGGGGTAGTTGATATTTCCGATCTGGTTAAAATAGATGAAAATCTAACAAATGGTGTGGTGGTAATAACGCCATAATTCATTAAAAAATTTCATTTTTAAGTTGAGCATTTTATTAATATTATAATCTGTTTTATTTTATAATAACTTAAAATCATTTATAAAACACATGAAACCAGCTAATAGAAAATATTCAAAAACAAAAATCACATTCATAAGGGATTGATGAGTTCGTAAGATTAATAGAAGCAAAAATATCTACAAATAAATTAAAAAAAAACAAACATGAAAAAAAATTATATCTTTATTCTGGTTTTAATATGTTTTACAACTATCAAAGCCAATAATATAATAATCAGTAATGTTTCGCTTTCGGAACAAAATCTGACAACAAGAACCTGTAAAATCAAATTTGATGTTACATGGGACAATTCATGGCGCAACAGTTCTATTCCCGGTAATTGGGATGCTGCCTGGATTTTTATTAAAGCAAGGCAAAGTTTATCACCTTATCTGCATGTAAATATACTTGATTATGGATATTCAGTGCCAAATGGAGCAACTATGCAAATTCCAGCAGACAGAAAAGGTTTCTTTTTGTACAGATCGTCTGATGGTTCAGGTAATGTAAATTTTACAGATTGTACATTATTATGGGATTATGGACAGGCTGGAATCCCAAATGATGCTACTATTGAATTAAAAGTTTTTGCCATTGAAATGGTTTATGTGCCACAGGGAAGTTTTAAAGCAGGCGATAATGCTACATGGTACTATTCCGGAGGATCCGGACATTATGGATATTTCAAACAGGGAACAGCAGACAATGAACCATGGAACATTCTTGGCGAAGATCCCATAACTACTACCAATACTGCCAGCGATGGATATTATTACAATTCATGGTATTGGATCTGGACACCACAAGGTACAATAAACAGTGGTTCTGGAGAAATTTTTACTATTCCCGATTATTTCCCAAAAGGTTATAATTCTGTATATTGTATGAAATACGAAATCAGTCAGCAGCAATATACTGATTTTCTGAATTCTCTTGATAATCAAACACAACAAAATAACAGAATTGAATCTAATCTGGCTGAAATACCTTTTACAAATAAATATATAATGAGCAATTCTGCAACTGTAAATTACCGTAATTCTATTGCTTGTTCTCTTACACCAAATGGGAATGGATATAATCAGTTTTTTTGCGATCTGAATAATAATAATGTTGCAAATGAATCTGATGATGGTCATAATATTGCATGTAACTTCCTTAAATGGCCCGATGTAGCATCCTACCTTGATTGGGCAGCACTAAGACCCATGACAGAACTTGAGTTTGAAAAAATATGCAGAGGTCCCAATGAAGCTGTTGGACTTGAATTTGCCTGGGGAACCTCAAGTTTTGCTACCACTCCTTATTCTATTGATTTATCTGGCAGTGCAAATGAAATTATTTCGGGGGGATTGTCGAATAATACAGGAAATGCAAGTTTATCGTCTACATCCTCATCTGGTCCATTACGTTGCGGTATTTTCGCAGCTTCTACATCAAATCCAACACGAATGATAACCGGAGCTACCTATTATGGAGTTATGGAAATGTCGGGCAATGTAACTGAATTTTGCGTATCTGTGGGTAATGTAGCAGGCAGAGCATATAATGGTCAACATGGTGATGGTTTATTAAACCCGCAAGGACATGCCAATGTTGATTACTGGCCCGGTATTAATGGGAACACAGATCATTCTCAGGCTAATATAGCAACTATTACTGGAGGTGGTGTAACCGCCTCAGCTGGAATTGGATGGAGGGGAGGGTCTATTGAAGGTTATCCTATATTAGGATATGTTTCAAACAGAGTTGCTGCATGTACTTATAGTCCAACCCGAACCTATAGTCAGGGAGGCAGAGGTGTTCGTTCAGCTCCTTAAAAATTTAAAAATATCAATAAATTTAAAAAAATGAAATGCCCATTAGCATAAAATGCATGCAAAAAAAGTATAATTAATCGGGCAAAGATTTGTACAAATTAATAAATTAAAAAAAAATGAAAAACTTAATTGCAATTTTAGTATTTGTATTATTGCTTAACACAATTAATGGCAATAATATCTTAGTAAGCAACGTATCGCTTACCGAACAGGATGAACAAACTCAAACCTGTAAAATCAAGTTTGATGTAAGCTGGGACAACTCCTGGCGAACAACCTCAACACCGGGTAACTGGGATGCTGCCTGGATATTTATAAAAGCTCGTATCAACGGAGGTGCATGGCAACATGTAACTATTGAAAATACTGGCTATACAACACCAAATGATGCAATTATTACTATTCCTGCTGATAGTAAGGGCTTGTTTATCTACAGGGCATCTAACGGAAATGGGAGTGTAAATTACACCGACTGTAAATTTATCTGGAATTATGGAGTGGTAAATATTCCCAATGACGCCTCTATTGAATTAAAAGTATTTGCCATTGAAATGGTATATATTACCCAAGGTGCATTTAAAGTTGGTGATGGCAGTTCAAATCCGGGAGTATTAAAACAGGGAAGTGCAGACAATGATCCCTGGGAAATCAATTCAGAAAACAGCCTTACTACAACGAATACTTCAGATAACGGATACTATTACAATTCAGATGGATTAACTGGAATGTATGGTGTCGGGAATATAAGCGGTGATATATTTACCATACCGGCTACATTTCCTAAAGGTTACAATGCATTTTATTGTATGAAATATGAATTAAGCCAGCAACAATATGTCGATTTTCTCAATACATTAGATCGTACACAACAACAAAACATGGTAAATGCACAATTAAGTAATTCGAATACACCATACGGAAGCTATTTTGCATTATCAGATGATCCATTACCTCAGTATCGAAATTCTATAGCTTATTATAAAAATGTTGATATCGGTCCAAATACTATCATCAATTTCTATTGTGATATGAATGATAACAATATTCCCAATGAAGCCTCTGATGGTCAGAATATTGCATGCAATTTGATAAGATGGCAACATATGGCTGCTTATCTGGATTGGTCTGCGTTAAGACCCATGACTGAACTGGAATATGAGAAAGCATGCAGAGGTTTCAATAATCCTGTAAATGGAGAATATGCATGGGGTGGTTCTTTTGCAGCAACTCTAACCTATTTATTTAACAACATGAATACTGATAATGAAATTATAACCAACGTTTCTACAGATCTGGGAAATATGAATGCATCTAATAATCAATATTATGGTCCTTTGAGATGTGGAATTTTTGCAGCATCAACTGCTATCCCTAATCGTATGGTAACCGGAGCCAGCTATTTCGGGGTAATGGAAATGAGTGGAAATATGTTAGAACAATGTGTTAGTGTGGGCAACATTGCAGGTCGTTCCTATCAGGGGCAACATGGAGATGGCGTATTGCACTATCTTGGATATGGGAATGTTGATTTTTGGCCTGGCATAAATGGAAACACAAATAATAATATAGCTAATACTGCTGTTGTATCCGACATTTCGGGTTGGGCTGGAATTGGATCTAAAGGGGGTTCGTATTATAATCCATCATCCAGTTCTATTGTTTCAAACAGAAATTTCACCAATTTCCACTTTGCTGATAATGAAAATTTAGGTATTCGTGGCATACGTACTGCTCCTTAAATAAAATCATAAACAACTAAATTCATTAAAACATGAAAAAGTTAATTACAATTTTCGTATTTATATTTTTGGTTAGTTTTATTAATGCCAATAATATTCTGGTAAGTAACGTCTCATTACTTGAGCAAAATCTTACTTCAAGAACCTGTAAAATTAAATTTGATGTAAGTTGGGATAATTCCTGGCGGAATAATACTATACCCGGCAACTGGGATGCAGCCTGGGTATTTATCAAAGCTCGTATCAACGGAGGTGCATGGCAACATGTCTCTTTAGAGAATACGGGATATACTACACCTAATGATGCTATTATATCTATTCCTGCTGACAGAAAAGGATTTTTTATATACAGAGCATCTAATGGAAATGGAAGCGTTAACTATACCGATTGCAAATTTCTCTGGGACTATGGGCAAGTAAATATTACAAGTGATGCTTCAATAGAACTGAAAGTTTTTGCCATTGAAATGGTATATATTACTCAGGGAGCATTTAAAGTTGGTGACGGCAGCTCATACCCCGGTGTATTAAAACAGGGAAGTGCAGATAATGATCCATGGGAAATAACCTCAGAAAACAGTATTACCACAACGAACACTACTGAAAACGGATATTATTATAATTCCGATGGATTTACAGGAACGAATAATATAGGGAATACTTCCGGTGATATTTTTATAATACCTGCTGCTTATCCTAAAGGTTACAATGCCTTCTATTGCATGAAATATGAATTAAGTCAGCAACAATATGTCGATTTTCTCAATACATTAGATCGTACACAACAGCAAAATATGGTAAATGCACCATTAAACAATGTGATTACACCATTTGGAAGTTATTTTGCATTATTAAATGATCCATCTTCTACTAATAGAAATTCAATAGCTTATAATAAGGATCCTTTTATCGGATCAAATACTATTTTTAATTTCTATTGTGATATCAATGATAACAATATTGCTGACGAAGCCGCTGATGGTCAGAGCTTGGCTTGCAATTTGATAAAATGGAAAAATATGGCTGCTTATTTGGATTGGTCTGCATTAAGACCAATGACCGAACTGGAATATGAGAAAATTTGCAGGGGTTTCAATGATCCTGTAAATGGAGAATATGCCTGGGGGGGGGCTTATGCAGCATTAATATTTTACACCCTAAACAATTACTATACTGACAATGAGATTATTACAAACACATCTGCAAATCTGGGAAATATTCATTATTCTATTAATTTTATGGTAGATGGTCCGATGAGATGTGGAATTTTTGCTGCATCAACACCTACTCCCAATCGAATGACAACTGGTGCCAGCTATTTCGGAGTTATGGAAATGAGTGGAAACGTTGCGGAACAATGTGTTAGTGTAGGAAATATAGCAGGTCGTTCCTATCAGGGGCAGCATGGAGATGGTGTATTAAGCGATCCTGGATATGGAAATGTTGATTATTGGCCTGGTATAAATGGAAATACAGATAATAATACAGCTAATACTTCAGCGGTTTCCGACATTTCGGGATTGGCAGGAATTGGATCTAAAGGGGGTTCGTATATAGAAGCTCCAACTTGTATCGTTTCAAACAGGAAAAACACCAATTTTCATTATGAAGATAATGGAGATATAGGCATACGTGGCATACGCACTGCTCCTTAAAACAAATTCATAAAATTATGCTAAACACTAAACACAAAATAATTTTTTCGCTGCTTTTGTTTTTGCTTTTTTCTCAGATTAAAGCACAATACAACGGAGGAACAGGTGATGGCTATTTTTGCGGTACTAAAGGTGCCAGCTCCATGAATAATCAATCGGCTTATTGTGGTGGAGGTATTCACGATGGTCATTTTATGAACCAGAAACAAGCTTCGGCCAATAATCAGGGCTTATATACATCAGGTGGTTCGGGTGATGGGTATCATTTATTTAACCTTTTGGGAACATCGGCTAATAATCAGATTTTATATACATCAGGGGGTATGTCAGATGGTTATCACATGTTTAATCTTGTTGGTACATCAGCCAATAATCAGGGTTTATATACCATGGGTGGAACAGCTGACGGTTACCACATGTTTAATCTGTTGGGAGGTTCTGCCAATAATCAGGCTTTATACACTTCAGGTGGTACTGCTGATGGTTATCATATGTATAATCTGCTGGGAGGTTCTGCCAATAATCAGGGATTATATACAATGGGAGGATCAGGAGATGGTTATCATATGTTCAATCTTTATGGTGCATCGCCAAATAATCAGATTTTATACACATCAGGAGGTATAGGTGATGGATATCACATGTTCAACCTTTTGGGAGCTTCACCTAACAATCAGCTTTATACAACTGGAGGAACAGCAGATGGTTATACCATGGGCAATTCGGGACCTGTTCAATTGAATAATGGAAATGGCTATTGTCCTGTGGAAGGGGGTTGTAATGAATTTATTGCAGAAGTCTTTACAGGAAATATTAATAATCAGAGTGATTCATGTGCATTGAACGGATATAGAGACTATACTTCATTAAGTACTGAGATGTATGCAGATAGTACTTATACAGTTAGAGTTGTTACAGCTAATGCCAGAACCGGAGATGATTGCGGAATTTGGATTGACTGGAATAGTAATACTTTATTCAGCGATCCGGGTGAGTTTTATTACTCAGATGGTAGTGGTATAGATACATTTAATTTCAATATCACAGTTCCATCCATTACTTCTATTGGGAATACTCGCATGAGAATACGTTTACAATATAACGAAACACTGGTTCCTTGTGGTATTTCCGATTATGGAGAAGCAGAGGATTATTTCATAGTTGTAAAAACAAATGCCAAAGCTCCAGAACCTGCATTTATGGTTCAAAATACAAGTATTTGCATTAATGAGACCTTACAGTTTATTGATCAGTCAACAGCTAATCCTGCTCAATGGCAATGGGATTTTGGTGATGGTGGAGTTTCATCTGATCAGCATCCAATACATATCTATACTCTACCAGGTATATATACTGTTTCTTTAAGAGTTACAAATCCCTATGGAAGTAATATACTTAACCGTACTTCATATATTACGGTTAATCAAGGTGTAGCTGTTGAAGTTGCAATTACTGCATTTCCTGATACTTCTATATGTCAGGGTGGGGAAATTAATTTCTCGGCAATACCTGTTAATGGTGGAATGAGCCCAACATATCAGTGGATGGTAAACGGTGTAAATACTGCAAGTGGAAGTACATGGAATACAAATACATTAAATAATAATGATATTGTAAGTTGTATGCTTATTTCAAGTGAAACATGTGTAAGTGGAAATCCGGCTGTTTCAAATAATATTGCTGTTCAGGTAAATCCTGTTATAACTGTAGATGCTGTAATACAAGCAAATCCTTCGGGTATAGTTTGTCAGGGAGCAACAGTGAATTTTACTGCTACAGTTCAAAATGGTGGAAGTTTTCCTACTTATGAATGGTATGTTAACGGATTAGCTGTCGGAAGCAATAATCCTGAATTTATTTCAACCAATCTTCAATCAGGTGATATTGTATTTTGCAGAATTACTTCCGATCTGGAAAGTTGTATAACAGGAAACCCTGCTATTTCCAATGAAATCACAATGAATATCAGTCCATTGCCTCTTGCTGCTACAAGTATAACTGGAAATACAAGCGTTTGTCAGGGAGAAAACAATGTATTATATTCTGTACCTGTAATTAATCATGCAACTTCATACATATGGACATTGCCAACAGGAGCAACTGGCACAAGTTCTACTTCATCAATTACAGTAAATTATGGAACTTCAGCAGTTTCAGGAAACATTACTGTAAAAGGACATAATGATTGCGGTGATGGGTTAGTTTCTTCAAAAACTATTACAGTTAATCCAATACCTCTTGCTGCCGGAACTATCGAAGGCTTTGCAACGGTTTGCCAGGGACAAACAAGTGTAACTTATACAGTTCCATCTATTAGTAATGCAACTTCTTATGTTTGGACATTACCAACAGGTGCTACTGGTTCAAGTTCTACTTCAACTATTACAGTTAATTATGGAACTTCAGCAGTTTCAGGGAATATAACTGTAAAAGGCCATAATGATTGTGGTGATGGATTAATTTTTTCAAAAACAATTACAATTAATCCATTACCACAAGCAGCAGGAACTATCGAAGGCTTTGCAACGGTTTGCCAGGGACAAACAAATGTAACCTATACAGTTCCATCTATTACTAATGCAACTTCATATATTTGGACATTACCAACAGGTGCTACTGGTTCAAGTTCTACTTCAACTATTACAGTCAATTTTGGAACTTCAGCAGTTTCGGGAAATATAACTGTAAAAGGCCATAATGATTGCGGTGATGGATTAGTTTCTTCAAAAGCTATTACGGTTAATCCATTACCTCTTGCTGCAGGAACTATTGAAGGTTTTGCAACGGTTTGCCAGGGACAAACAAATGTAACCTATACGGTTCCAAGTATTACTAATGCAACTTCTTATCTATGGACATTGCCAACAGGAGCAATTGGTTCAAGTTCTACTTCAACTATTATAGTTAATTACGGAACTTCAGCAGTTTCAGGAAACATTACTGTAAAAGGACATAATGATTGCGGTGATGGATTAGTTTCTTCAAAAGCTATTACGGTTAATCCATTACCTCTTGCTGCAGGAACTATTGAAGGTTTTGCAACGGTTTGCCAGGG
>CAIZXK010000327.1 GCA_903936865.1 uncultured Bacteroidales bacterium
ATTGATTTCCAATCAACACCATGCATATTGGAATCATAGAAAAAATATTGCATTTGACGCCACGATTCATTATAAATCTGTGCCCATTCCGCTTTCAAATCAACCCATACTTTCATATTAGACAAATCAATAGCATCCTTTATATCAGGTTTAGATTTTGGTAAATCAATTACCCCCATCTTTCCTCCAATATTAAGAAACATTTTCTTATTATCAGCTGTAATTTCATATCCTCCAACTTCGCCCAAATTACTCTCTTTCTGATCCTTTAAATTATAAAGCATTAGATTTGCTTTTTTTTCAGATTTTGAAAACTTTTGATAATAAACATTTTCATCAACAATATTAATATTCCAATAAGAAGCTGCTTCAATTGGTAATGCTACAATTCTTCCAACAATTCCATCCAAATCAACTTTCATTAATTCAGTTTTTGGTGCTTCAACCTTTTTATCTTTATTTTCGGGCTTTTCAATTTTTTTCTCCTCTTTCTTTAATACTACTTCATCATTAATCGGTTCAAAAGGAGATTTTGTTTCTTTGGAGAGTGTTAGAAAATAAACTTTTGTCATATCTGAATAGGAATGATTCCATTCTGTCCAGCTATATGTTGGGTTAAAATCTCTGTTTGATGTAAAAAACAGATATTTCCCATCACTGCTAAAGTTAGGATTTCCGCAATCATACCAACCATCAGTAACAGCTGTTTTTTTATTCGAAGATAATTCATATAAATAAATTTTAGTTTCCGACATTTTATCTGGCTTTGAATATGCTACCCATTTACTATCAGGTGACCAGGAATATTCGTTAAACTCACCATCTTTTGATTGATCAATTAAAGTAATTTCTTTTGTATCAATATTTACAAACTGAATTCTATTCATTTTATCAGACCAAGTGATTTTTTTTGAATCAGGAGACCAAACGATCTGATATTTATACGTATCAGCATTTCTTGTAATTTGAACTGCTTTCTCACTTCCATCATATTTTTGAATATATATTTCATCTTCACCTGTTGCATCACTAATATATGCAATATTTTTACCATCAGGCGACCATGCAACATTTCGTTCGTGCACACCAGAAGTCTGTGTTAAATTTTTAGTTATACCTGTTTTAGTTGGCAACGTCCACACATCTCCTCTTGCTCCCAGTGCAACTCGTTTACCATCAGGTGAAACAGTTGAGGAACCAATACTTTTTGATGCATCTTTCATTTGATTTCTGCTATTAACAAAATCATCATAAATTGTAATAGCTACCTTTTCTGCTTTTTCTGTATTTAAATTAAAAGTATAAATAAAACCGCCTTGTTCAAAAACAATTGATTCTTTTCCAGCAGAAGGAAACTTAATATCAAAATCAGTAAACTGAGTAAGTTTTCTGGTTTCTTTGGAAATAGTATTATAAACAAAAAGGTTCATAATTCGATCTCTATCAGAAATAAAATAAATATTATTACCTATCCACATGGGCTGTATATCCTGAGAAATATTATTGGTAATATTTTCTATCTTTTTGGTTTTGAAATCATAAATCCAAATATCATCTGCCATACCTCCTTTATAATATTTCCAGGTTCTGAACTCACGAAATACACGATTATATGCCAGCTTTGACAAATCAGGAGAATAACTGCAAAAACCTCCAACTGGTAATGGTAATTCCTCCGATAAACCACCATTAATATTTGCCAAAAACAACTGACCTTTAAAGTCATTAAACGTTTGTTTTCGTGAACGATAAATTATGTTTTGATTATCCTTCCAGCCCATTACAATATTATTGGGTCCCATTCTGTCCGAAATATCATCTCTTGACAATGTTGCTGTTATCGTTAATCTTTTAGGAATTCCACCTTCAGATGGCATTATATAAACTTCAGTATTACCATCATATTGA
This sequence comes from uncultured Bacteroidales bacterium, assembly GCA_903936865.1. Classification (GTDB taxonomy): domain Bacteria; phylum Bacteroidota; class Bacteroidia; order Bacteroidales; family JACABE01; genus JACABE01. The sequence continues at coordinate 1,909 of CAIZXK010000327.1, forward strand.
GCAGTAAAAGCAACGGTTTTCCCATCAGGAGAATATTTTGCAAACATTTCATAACCAACATCATTTGTTAATTTTCTAGCAATACCACCAACTTTTGAAACCGAATATAGTTCACCTGAATATGAAAATATAATCTGATTTCCTGCTATCGTTGGGAATCTCAACAATCTGGTTTCTGTACTTTGTCCAAAAGAGGAAAATACAATTGATAACAAAACAGATAAAAATAAAAAGTTTTTTTTCATTTGAGTATTATTTAAGGATTAATCTGATTAAAAACAATTTGCAAGTATAATCATTTTCTAAATAATTAGTAAATAATTTCGATGAAAATAACATTTTTATCGTCAAAATAAAGAAATTAGCACTTACAAAAACAATCTTTCGCTTCAAATTGTTTTATAATATAATAAAACTGCATTGGCGTATAATGAACAAAAACTCTTTTAAAATAGCTGTTATTTCCAACGATACTAACAATGTATCTGAATTGATTATAAAGATAAAAAATATTTTAATTAATAATC
>CAIZXK010000328.1 GCA_903936865.1 uncultured Bacteroidales bacterium
AGACGGAAACGGCTGTACTGCCATAGCAAGTGCAACAATTGATGCCGCACCAGCAGCAATAATATTAACCGCCACTCCAACACAGATTTTGTGTAATGGAGGAACCGGATCTGTATTATTAAGTTGTGATGGATTATCTCCATTTACTTATGGAGGTGATGCAACAACCGGCTTAACCGCAGGTACCTATAACTATACAGTAACAGACGGAAACGGATGTACTGCCATAGCAAGTGCAACGATTGATGCAGAACCAGCACTTATTATTGTTACAGCCAACACAACTGCAACAGCAGTTTGTTTAGGTGGAACAGTAACCTTAACCGGTGGCGGAGCATTAAACTACGCATGGGATAATGGCGTAACTGATGGATTGGCTTTTGCACCAGCAACAACCACTACTTATACAGTAATCGGAACCGATGGCAACGGATGTGAAAATACAGCCGATGTAACCGTAACCGTAAATCTTCGTCCAACAGCATCTATTGCAGGTGATCAAGCCATTAATAATGGAAGTAGTGCTTTATTAACCTTAACCGTTACTGGTACAGGTACAATAAGCGGTACTTTGTCTGATGGAACTCCATTTACTGGAACAGCTCCAACAATTAATGTTTCTGTTTCTCCTGTAGTTGCTACTTCTTATACAATAGCTACATTAACCGATGATAATTGTACTGCTTTGCCGGGAGATTTATCAGGTATGGCTAGTGTTACTGTTTTGTACAAGGTTTCCGGTATTCTAGAATATAACAATGATCCTAGTCCAAGAATTCCTCTTGTTGGTTTCACTGTTAATTTAAAAGATGGCTTGGTAACAATTGTTTCTACTACTACAGATGCTAATGGTTATTATGAGTTCTGGACTTCTAATGGAACTTATTCCCTTGATGTTATAACTGCATCAGGAGCTTTTTATTATTCAGATTTTGATGATGTATTGGCTCTTTATGATTATATAGTAACGGGAAATCTTATTCCAGAACAAAATAGTCTAAGACTATTGGCATGTGATGTTGATTTAAATAATGACATTAATTTTGATGATGTATTGGCTCTTTATGATTTAGTTACAACTGGAACTTCTCCAGCTTTTATTGCACCTGAATTCATTTACGAAACTCCATCAATCATTGTTAATTCTGTTGATTTAAATCAGAATATCTTAGGGATTTGTTCTGGAAATATTTTGGGATCCAACACAACACCAAATCCTTAATTTTGAATATTAATTAATTATATATAATATGGAAAAATCGATTAAATTTCTTATTAAAAAAACGGCAATACTAATTTTTATTTTTGCCACAAGTTTATCTTTTGGACAAACAACATCTGTAGTCCTTAATAATAACTCTACAGGACTTAGTCCTGGTGATATTGTTAGCATACCGGTTGTTTTTAATTCTACTGCTAATGTTGGAACATGGAGTGTTGTATTGTATTACAACCGTGATGTTTTAACCTATAGCTCTGTTACATTCAATTTGGCTTGGACAGGTTTGGCACCTGGTGTAAATTCAAATTATACTTTACCTCCAACTTCACCTCAATACCCTAATCAGTTAGCTACTAAAATCAGTTGGCTAACTTTAAGTGGAAGTGTAGTTTGTAGTAATATGACTGCTTTTACTATTAACTTTGTTTACAATGGGGGTTCTACTAGTGTTGATGTAATTAACAAAAGTACAACTACAGCTCAAAGTCAAGCTCATTTTTCTTACTTAAAAAATCCAACAACTATTAACGTTGGAACTACCTGGACAAATGGATCAGCAGCTGGTAATCTGGCTACTATAACATCTGTTGCAGGTGGTGGAAACTGGAGTGCTGGTGCTAGTTGGGATTTAGGTCACAAACCTAATACTTCCAATGGAAATGTTATCATTAATAGTACATCAGCTTTAGTTGTTGATGAAGACGTTAATGTTAATGGTGATTTAACTATCAATTCCGGAGCTGCTTTAACTTTAGCTACAAGCAAAACGCTTGCTTTAACCGGTAATTTCCTGATTAAATCTGATGCAACTGCTACTGGTTCTTTTATCAATAATGGAACTTATGCCGGAACTGCAACTATACAACGTTATATTTCTGCTTATACATCAGCTACTGATGGATGGCGTTTTGTTTCTTCTCCTGTTGGTAATACTGCCATTGGCAATTTTGTACCAGGTGGAAGTGATGATTTCTTCAGATATAATGAAGTTACTGATTTATGGGAAAACTATATGGTTTCTGCTTTTGGTTTTACTAAAGGTTTGGGGTATCTTGCAGCTTATGCAGCTAGTGGTACAAAAAGTTTTACAGGTACTATTAATGATGGTAATGTATCTTTTAGCAACCTTACACTAACTCCTATAATTCTTCCTGCTACTCCAGGCTGGCATTTATTAGGAAATCCATTTTCATCTTCTATCAAATGGAATGATGGAAACTGGGCATTATCTAATGTTGATGCTACTGCCAAAGTTTTAAATGGTGGTGGTACTTATACTGATTTAGGTGCTAATGACATTATTCCTGCTATGCAAGGTTTCCTAGTACAGGTTTCATCTGCAACAAATGCAATTACTATTCCTGCTAATGCAAGAATTCACAGTGCTGCTAATCTGTTAAACAAATCTTCAGTAATTGAAAATTTGAAATTAACAGCTTCAAGTATTGGTAACAATACCTATGTTGAAAGTGTTGTGAAAACAGATGCATCAGCTACCAATGGTTTTGATGCTGATTTTGATGCAAACTTCCTTTCTGGATTAAATGGAGCTCCACAACTTTATACCAATGCGGGTAATAGTAAGTTATCAACTAACGTATTACCTGTTATTAATAATAATGTTGTTATGGTTCCTGTAAGTTTTGTTGCAGGTTCAGCTTCTGACTATAAGTTAACTGCTGATGGTATCAATACATTCAATTGTTCTTCTATTACCTTGTTGGATTTAAAAACAAATACATCTCAGGACTTAATGTCAAATCCGGTTTATAATTTTACAGCTTCTGCTTCAGATAATGTAAACCGTTTTGAATTGTATTTTAATTCAACTGTTGGTATTGGTGAAAACAATCAGGCAGGTAGTAAGATTTACAGCAATAATAATGATATTTATGTAAATTCTACAGATGCTATCAAACAGGTTTCTATCTATAATACCATCGGACAATTAATCTATACCGTAAACAATCCTCAGGGATCGTTTAAATATAGTTTGAATGGTAATTCTACAGGCTATTACATTGTAAAAGTTATTACTGATAAGAATGTTAATTCTGAAAAAGTATTTGTAAAATAATTTAAAGCGAAAGGAAATAACAAATGAAAATAATAAAAAACATATTAGTAATAGCAATTATAACTCTATCACCATTATTATTAAATGCACAACCTAAACCTCCTGGCACAGCCGGACATGGTACAGGTACAAGCCAACCTGGACAACCAGTTGGTGGCGGTGCACCTATTGATGGTGGCTTAAGCATTTTATTAGCCATGGGTTTAATCTATGGAAGTAAAAAAGTGTACCAAATTAAAAAAGCAAACTAGAATTAGTTGCTTAATCAATAAAAAGGCTGATATAGAAATATATCGGCCTTTTTTTATGTTATTAAAATCTAAAATCCGTGAATTTTTATTTAATAATAGATATAACATTAGAACGCGGATTACGCAGATACGTTCCGTAAACGCTGATTTAACTGATTTTTTAAAATGATTTGGTTTCTATTATATAAAAATCTGCTTTTATCTGCGTTTCCCATAGGGATTAGCGTCATCAGCGTTCCAAAAATAAATCAGAAGAATTAAATATTGTTTTTAAAATATATCCTAAAATCCGCATGGATTTTTTATTATAAACTATAACATTAGAACGCGGATTACGCAGATACGTTCCGTAAACGCTGATTTAACGGATTTTTTAAAATGATTTGGTTTCCATTATATAAAAATCTGCTTTTATCTGCGTTTCCCAGAGGGATCAGCGTCATCCGCGTTCCAAAAATAAATCAGAAGAGTTAAAAACTGTTTTTAAAATATATTCTAAAATTCGTGTAATTTGCGGGCAATAAATTTTTTATTTGCGGAATTAAGGTCTTTAAAAATTTAGTGTATTAGTACAATTAGTGGCGAATATAATAAAGAATGCGGGTATAAGGTTATTCATTAGTTCGTTATGCTTTGACAACTTTTTTTCTTACAAAAGTTTATTCAATTGCTTATTTCGTCTTCTTCCCATTTTATCTTTACTCCCGAAGGTGGTAAGCTGTCTTTTGTTTCTGTTTTTACAGGCTTAGTGGTGTTTTCTTCCCAATCAATGATATAGTTGCCCTTTTCCTGTATTTTGAATCGTTGCTCCTGTATTTTGTCAGTACTGTCTTTTTTGAGCCATTTAAATTCATCATTCAGTACTTTCTGAAGGTTTTTCTTTTCAGTTTTAAAATCGTTTACAAGTTTATCTTTAAGGCTTTTTGTATCGTATTTAAATATTGGATTGTCAATAGTTCCGCTCACTTTCAAAAAAAGTTTAGTGCGTCCCAGCCCATCATCTTCTTCATAGCCAAATTCATGTTGAGATTGCTTATGCTTTATTTTTCCAGCTTTGCGTTTCCTCGAAATTAATTCGGATAGCAACAGATTGATTCTGTAATTAATTTCATTGTTGAATTTATGTTCACCCGAAATAGTCATATTTAAGGCAGTTGACTTTATTTCCATGGAAGGAATGCTGATTATTTCGTTTTTAATCAGCAATTGGTTTTCTAATGTTTTGAACTTTATTTCCTTTAATTCATCTTCATTTACAAACTTGGATAATTTCATAATTGGCTGGTAATTCGTTAATATTCCATTATCTATCTTTAAGTCAAGAATTGCCCAAACTGATTTTTTGTCAATCTGCAACCTGGAATCAAACAGGGCTGCAAATTGAATGTTAGCTGCAATATTTCCATTTATATGTTGGGAAGTCAGATTTTTTTGACCGAAATTATCAAAAGTATCAAAAAGTTGAGCTGCATTAACATTTATTGTTTTTACATCACAACTGATTTTATATTTTCCCTGCTGTGATCCATCAATGCTAAGATTTCCATTTAAATTGCCATTCATGGCTTTCATCGAAATGTTTTCAGCTTTTATTATGTGATTAATATATCTTATGTTGCCGTTAAGTGTATTTGCTTTAAATTCTTTGAAATTCAACCGATTAAGATGAATATTCAGATTAAAATCGTACGTATCGCTTAATTTTAATTCAGTGTACGTTTTATCATTTGATTTAGTTCCATTAAGTTCATCCAGATTTATCATTTCTGAATACAAATCTGCATTTACCTGAATTTTCTGATTTTCGAGGAAAATAAATGGAATTACATTAGTAAAGCTACCTTTCAACTTAAAATCACTTCCTGAGATATTTCCGGTTAATGTGCTGATTAGTATATCATTATTAGTAAATTCCAACGCTGCATCTGCAATTTTATATTTTCTGCTATCATTTTCAAGAACAACGTTTATGTTTTTAAGAACTGCATTTCCAGTGGTTTTGCTGTTTATAAAATCTTTTATATTTATGGCATCCTTATTTATTTTACCTCTAAAATCAAGCGTAAAAGCCAAATTACCATTTAGTTGTTCAATTTTTTTGTTTTTCAAAAATTTATGAATTTCTTCCAGATTTAAATTTGCAGTAATTTTACAGCTAATAAATGGGTTTTTGAAATCATTCAGAATAAAATTACCCGAAATAGTTCCATGATCCATTTTACATGAAAAATTATTTATTTCGAGAACATGCTTTTGAATATCTATGCTCGAATTATTGGTATAACTCCCATTAAATAATACATTTGTCAGTTTAACATTGGTTTGTTTCTGTAAAATTTCACCTTGCTGAAAATTAAAAATAACACTAATAGCCGGAATTTTTGAATTTCCGTATAAGCCATTAATATTTAATTTAATATCAAAGATTCCACTGCTTTTATAATTTTCAAAATAGGTTTGTTGTTCAGTTGGTAATTCTTTTATGAAATCGTGAAGTTGAATATTATTTCCGTTTATCTTCAGATTAAGTGATTTATTATCCGATTTGTATGAAATATTTCCAAGAACGGAGAAATTCAAATCGTTGATTAATAAATCAGCTTGCTTGAATTCTATATTTTCTTTGCTGGAATTTATAATGGCTTTTGCATTTATAGTAGCAAAATCGTTTCTCAGGTAAACCAATTCGCCCGATTGTAAGTGGTTAACTTTTAGCTTCCCTTTTAATTCTACCTCTTGAATTTCGTTTGAAAAATCTCCTTTTGCTGAAGCTTTTTCAATAAAGAAATCATAATATTGCTGAGCAGTTTTATCTATATATACTAACGCAACATTTTTTAGTATAATTTTTTTAAGGCTAAAAGAAAAATCAGAATTTGAAGAATTATTTGAGACTTTCCAGAAATGGAAATTATCTGTGCCGTCTTTATTGATTTTCAGAAAAACTTTAGCATTTTCAAGCACAATATTTTTTATATTATATTTTTTATAATATAAATCCCATATATTAAATTCCAGGAAAATACTATTGGCAGTCAATAAGGTATCTTTATTCCCGGCTATTTTTAATGCATCTTTCGCTACAACGTTTTTAAAGCAAAGAGAAGCATTTGGGAATTTTTCAAAAACGGAGAATTCAATTTCTTTAACTGATATTTCGGTTGTCAGGGACTTGTTAAGCTCTTCAACAAATATACTTTTTATGCGGTTCTGATTGTAATAAATTAGCAGAAATCCACTGATTATTAATAAGAATAAAAAAATCAGGCAACCCATAAGCAGCCTGATAATTATTTTTTTAGATCTGTTATTAGCTATTTTTAAAGTCATGCCATTTGTATGGAACATTAAATAAACTTCAAAAAAGATTTTTTATTGTATTTTACAAATCAATATTTTGTTAAACTTTGACAAAGATTTTTCTTGTAAAGTATAATTATTTATTAATTCAATTTGTAAACAACTTTTACTTTGTCAAAATTATTAATATCAGCAATTTATAAAGATTTAACGGAGTTTTGTAAATAACTTAGATAAAATTTCTAAAAATTCTTATCTGAGCATTTTAAGATAAGCAACTTCCTTATCCGTTAAGAATCGCCACATTCCGCGAGAAATGTCCTTTTTGGTCAGGTCAGCAAACATAACCCTGTCGAGTTTGGTTACTTCATAACCCAACGATTCAAAAATCCGGCGGATAACCCTGTTTTTGCCTGAGTGAATTTCTACTCCGATTTCTTTTTTACTTTTGCTGTCATCAATATAAGCAATTTCGTCCACATAAACAATACCATCTTCCAACTCTATACCGGCATAGATCTTGTCCATGTCTGCTTTTGTAAGTGCCTGGTCTAATTCTACATGATAGATTTTCTTTGCACCATGTTTTGGATGGGTTAATTTTTTTGCCAAATCACCATCATTGGTAAATAAGAGCAATCCGGAAGTATTTCTATCAAGTCTGCCAACCGGATAAATACGTTCTTTACAGGAATCTTTTACCAAGGCCATTACAGTACGTCTTTCCTGTGGATCGTCGGTTGTAGTTATATAACCTTTAGGTTTGTTGAGTAATACATATTTTTTTCTTTCGCTTATTAATGTAGTTCCGTCATATTGAACACTATCACCAGCGTTTACTTTTGTTCCCATTTCGGTAACTATTACACCGTTTATCGAAACAACTCCACTTGATATCAATTCGTCGGCTTCACGGCGGGAACAAATTCCAGCATTGGCAATGTATTTGTTTAAGCGTATAGGTTTGCCTTCTTCGTAACGGTTGGTATCTTTAAAATTACCCAATTCCAGTACATCAGCTCGTTTTGGTCTGTCGCGTTTTGGAAGGTCAAATTCAGAAACCCGTTTACGTGCTTTCTTTTTCAATACAAATTTTTCATCTGTAGTTCTTTCATCTACAGTTTTATATCTATTATAAGGCTTTTCCTTTTTATGATGTATTCTTTTGTGTGGTTTCGACGAATCTTTTTCAAATTCTTTATCTATAGCATGATAGGATTTGTCTCTGAAATCCGGTTTTTCATCTCTTTTGTGAAAGGATGGTTTGTCGTCTCTGCTATGAAAAGATGGTTTTTCGTCTCTGCTGTGAAAGGATGGTTTGCCATATGGTCTATCATCTCTTTTTTGAAATGAAGGTTTATTTTCTCTATCACCATAAGATTTATTTCCAAAAGATCTTTCCCTGTTTTCTCCGTATCTTGGTCTTTCACCATATTCACCTGTTTTTGGTTTGCTATAGGAATTCTCTTCCTTTTTCTCAAAGTTGGGTTTGAATGGTTTGTCTGATCTTTCCTTTTTTTCAAACGATTGTTTTCTGTCCGGTTTCAAATAATTAACAAAATCGTTTGATTTTCTGCTTACGTCCTTTTTCCCAAAAGTGCGTTTCTCTTGTTTTCTTTCCATGATGATTTATAAATGCGACTGCAAAATTACGTATAAAGTTAGTAAGTTCAAAATGATTAAGTAAAATAGTTGATTATAAATGTTTTTACTTTACTTTTCGTTAAACTTGAAATTTCAGTATCCGAAATTAAAATTAGTTGTATTATTATCATTTTTACACATTCATTAAACAAATAAGTCGTAATTTTGATGACTTTTAAAATCAGAAAATATGTCATCATTAAGCTTTCAGACTATAATAAATGTTCTTCCTGCAATTCTTATCGGGCTTACCTTTCATGAATATATGCATGCTAAAGTTGCCCATATCCTTGGTGATGATACTGCTTATATGCAAGGCAGGGTAAGCTTGAATCCAATAAAACACATTGATTGGCTTGGATTTGCATTTTTAATAATTGCTGGTTTTGGCTGGGCAAAACCTGTTACATTTAATCCAGGAAAATTAAAAAATCCACGACGCGATGAAATGTTGATTGCTATTGCCGGGCCTGTTGCCAATTTGATTCTTGCTTTTGTTTTTGCAGTATTGCTTAAAATCTATGTTGTCGCAATTCCTGTAAATGAAAGTGTTATTAATATATGGTTGCAAAATGTTTTGTTGTCGGGTATTTTTATTAATTTCGGTTTATTTGTCTTTAACCTGATACCGATTCCTCCCTTAGATGGTTCGCATCTATTGATAAAATCAATAAAAATGAGCAGGGAAACAGAACAAAAAATATTTCGTTATGGATCTTTTGCATTACTGGCAGTAATTATTATCGATACTCAAACGGATTTTAATATATTACCAATCGGAAAAGCAATATCTTTCCTGACAAACCTGACCTTAGGTATTCTGAACATTTAGTTTTTCCCAAAATCCGAAAGGATTTTTATTAGTGCTTTATTAAATGATAGTTATGGATTTTTGCTGTCATTTAATTATTTTATAAAATTCGCTTAATTCGTGTAATTCGCGGGCAAAATTTTTTTTATTTGCAGATTTTAGG
>CAIZXK010000329.1 GCA_903936865.1 uncultured Bacteroidales bacterium
CCAATATTATTTCAATAAATATAAATAATCCTTCTCTTTCTGGTGAAGTTACAGCTGTTCAAACAGTACTTTGTGAAGGATCATCAGCAACATTGAATGTAAATGGCTATTTAGGAAATATTCAATGGCAACAATCATCAAATGGGATTGATAACTGGACTGAAGTAAATAGTGGTATCGGTTATAATTCGTCTTCTTTTACAACGGATGCATTAAATACCAATGTTTTCTATCGCTCAAAAGTTACCAATGGAGGTTGCCCGTCTGATTATTCAGCAGCTTTAGGTATTTCAATCGATTTAATGCCTGTTGCTGGAAACATTAGTCCATTAAATCAAACTATTTGTATTGGAAATAATGCAACAGTTTCTATAGTAAACTCAATTGGAAATATTCAATGGCAACAATCTGATGATGGGACTAATGTATGGGTAAATGTTACTAATGGAAGTGGTGCAAATTCGAATATTTATATTACATCTTCTTTAATTTCCGATAAATATTTCAGGGTAATTTTATCAAATGGTAGTTGTCCTTCAGTTAATTCAGCGGTTGCCTCTGTGATTGTCGCCCCTTTACCTAACGGAGGTATTGCGACAGTTGGAAATACTAATTTCTGCAGTGGAGGAAGCAGTTCTCTCTTTTTAACAGGTTATTCCGGAAGTATTCAATGGGAACAAAGTAATGATAGTATCGTCTGGGGTAATGTAACAACAGGAAGTGGTTCGACCAGTGCAAATTATACAACTTCAGCATTATCACAATCAACTTTTTATAGAGCAAGATTATTGTTGGGTACTTGTATTACCTATTCAAACATTGTAAAAATCAATGTTTATCCAATTGCAATAGGAGGGACAATATCAGTAACTGGCTCACCAATGTGTTCAGGTAATTCTGCAACACTAACATTGAACGGTTCGGTTGGTGATATTCAATGGATTCAGTCAGCAACCGGTACAGGTAACTGGACCAATGTTATTACTGGTAATGGTATTAATTCTCCTGTTTTCAATACATCAACCCTAGCTTCAACCACTTATTACAGAGCAAAATTAACAAGTGGTTCCTGTCCTGTTGTATATTCACCTATCAGTAATATAGTTGTTTATTCTCAAGCTGTTGGTGGAGTGGCAACAGCTTTAAATGCTGATATTTGTACAGGTTCAAATACATCTGTTAGCATAACCGGACAATCTGGTTCGATAGTTTGGGAGCAATCGAATGATAGCTTATCATGGTCAGCAGTAATTGGTGGAAGTGGAAGTAATTCATCAACTTACACAACTCCGGTTTTAAACCAATTTCGTTTTTACAGGGCAAGACTTTCAAATGGTATATGTCCGTTAGCTTATTCAACTGTTGTAAAAATAAATGTAAGTAGTCAGAGTATTGCAGGTATAGCATTATTAGCAGAAGATTCTTTATGTCAGGGTAATACAGCCAATTTAACATTAAGTAATAATAATGGTAACATTCAATGGCAGCAATCAATTGATGGTTCTTCCAACTGGATTGATATTACCAATGGAACGGGGTTTAATTCCAATATATTTATTACAGAAACATTGACTGAATCCTGGTTTTTTAGGGCAAAAGTTACTAATGGAGGATGTACATCTGTATATTCAAATATTGAATCCGTTCATATTGATAATCTTCCTGTTGCCGGAAATATTTCTGCCCTTGATGATTCAATCTGCAATACATCAATGGTATCTCTTGATTTGGTAAATCAAACCGGAAATATTCAATGGCAATCTTCGCTGGATGGTATTGGTAATTGGATAGATTTAGCAAATGGAAATGGTCAGAATTATTCTCAGATATTAACTAACTCAACTTATTTTCGGGCAAAAATAACAAATGGAGTTTGTCCGGAAGTTTATTCAACTATAGATTCTGTTTTTGTTAAAAATCAGGGAATTGCAGGAGCAGTTTCCGGAAGTAAATCAGTTTGTCTGGGTTCTTCCACAGGAATTCTTATGTTAAATAATTCTACAGGAAATATATCTAAATGGCAAAAATCTTTTGATTCAGGTGGTTGGATTGATATTTTGAATAACGATACAATTTATTCTGAAATTCCCGATTCTGCCGGAAATTGGATGTACAGAGCTGTTATTGAGAATTATCCATGTTTACCAATATATGCAGAAGCTGCTACAATTCAGGTATTTGATATTCCGGTTGGAGGTATCGTAACAGGAAGTAAAAGTATATGTTTAGGTAATTCAACAGATACTTTAATAGCAGAAAATTATCATACACAGATTGTAAAATGGCAAAAAAGATTGAATGATGGAAATTGGTCGGATATTGATAATATTAATGAAAAATTTATTGATACCCCTGTTGAATTAGGGAAGTGGGAATACAGGGGTGCTGTAACAAATGGTATTTGCGATACTGTATATTCTTCTGCTGCAATCATTTCGGTAAATCCATTGCCGATAATAAATGCCGGATCTGATGTTTCAGTTTGTAAAGGTGATAGTATAACATTATATGCTTCAGGAGGAAATTCATATCAATGGAGTCATAATGTATTACAGGGAATTTCGTTTATTCCTGATTCTACTGCTATTTGTTTTGTAATAGGAACTGATACAAATAATTGCAGTAATTCTGATACCATATCTATCATCTTTAACAGTAAAATATTGCAACTAAAAGTTTTTCTTCAAGGTTTATATGCAGGAAATGGTTTAATGAATAATGCTATGAATGAAACAAATGCACAATGGGGAATTTTATATGCAGATAAACTAAATCTGGAATTAAGAGATACACTCTATCCTTATGAAATAATTGATACGTTTTCAATGTTATTACCTGTATCAGGAATAGCAGTTACTGAAATTCCATGCACAGATAACTCTATGTATTATTTGGTTATTAGAACTCGAAATCATTTGGAAACCTGGAGTTCACAGCCAATATCATTTGAAAATGATACAATCAGTTATGATTTTTCTGCTGCAAAAAGCAAAGCTTATGGTGAAAATCAGAAACAAATCGCACAGGGTTTATTTGCAATATTGGTTGGCGATGTAAATCAGGACGGAGTTGTTGATATTACTGATTTGGTGGATATGGATAGTGATATCATAAATGGAGCAGTTGGTTATGTTGTTTACGATCTTAATGGTGATGGCATTGTAGATATTTCTGATTTGGTTGTTATTGATGAAAATCTGACAAATGGAGCTGTTGTAATTGCACCTTAAATAAATTAATAGTTCAATTTTATACTTAATTTTTAATTACAAATATTTTAAAAGTATTTTTTTAATATAAATCTGATTTTAAAAATAGAAAAGTAAATAAAAGCCTGGTTTCAGACTCATTAACAACTTAATTTTAGAAAAGGTTGTCCGTTTTGAAGTGTAAATAAATCTTCAAAACGGTCAGCTTTTTTCTAAACTATGATTATGTAATAGAAAATTCCATAAAGGGATTCTGAAAATTAGATTTTTGAGGCAAGCAAGATTTTTTAAAACAGCAGTCCTGATTCATCGGGATGAGGTTAAAATTGAAGTTCTACGAAGAAAAACAATTATAGAAGTACAGCTAAATAAATTATTAGCTTAATCCAATTAAGTTCATGTTTATATAACTATAAATATTTAGTTTGCAAAATAGGATTTTTTGTCCATTTTTATATGAATAAACTGCAAAAGGTTCTTTACCCATTTATTTATTTAATATGCAGTGATATAATTAATTAAATTCTATTTTAAAATTCGCAAACTTTTGTTTTTTTAGCAAAAAGAATTTTTTTTTTTTAATAAATTGTTCTCTAAAACAATTTACTAATTTTGATATTGATTTGC
>CAIZXK010000330.1 GCA_903936865.1 uncultured Bacteroidales bacterium
CGAAAACGGCGGCTTTGAAGTAGCACCTTTTGAAGAACAAGAAACAGGTCCAGGACTTGTTTTTATTGAAGGAGGTACTTTCATTATGGGAAGAACCGAGCAAGATGTAATGTACGATTGGAACAATATACCTCGTAGAGTAACAGTACGCTCTTTCTACATGGATGAAACTGAAGTAAAAAACCTTGATTATCAAGAGTATTTATATTGGTTAGGAAGAGTTTATGGAACCGATTATCCTGAAGTTGTAAGAAAAGCGCAGCCAGACGAAAATGTTTGGAGAGATAAATTATCTTTTAATGAACCATTGGTTGAAAATTATTTCGGACATCCTGCTTATCGCGATTACCCTGTAGTTGGTGTTAATTGGTTACAAGCGGGTGATTACTGTGCATGGCGTACCAATCGTGTTAATGAAGATATTCTAATACAAATGGGAGTTTTAGATATGGATCCAGATCAAACAAATGAAAACAATTTCAATACTGATGCTTATCTGGCTGGTCAATATGAAGGATTGGTTAATCAGGATTTAGAAGATCTTAATCCATCTGGTGCTGGTACACGCAAAGTAAACAAACGTGATGGTATTCTTTTACCTAATTATCGTCTTCCAACAGAAGCAGAATGGGAATTTGCAGCATTAGGACTCATCGGAAATACACTATTTGAAAGGGTTATTGAAAGAAGGATATATCCATGGAACGGTCATATAACCAGAACCGACGATAAAAAGGCTTATGGTGAAATGGTTGCTAACTACAAAAGAGGTAGAGGTGATTATATGGGAGTTGCAGGAAATCTGAATGATGGAGCTGATATTACATCTCCTGTGTATGCTTACTGGCCTAACGATTATGGATTATACAACATGGCTGGGAATGTTAGCGAATGGGTATTAGATGTTTATCGTCCATTATCTCCAGAAGATATGACAGATTTCAATCCATTTAGAGGTAATGTTTATAAAAAGAAAACGGTTGATTCTGATGGTTTAATTCAGGAAAAAGACAGTTTGGGCAGAATCGTTTATGAAGATGTAACTGTTGATGAAAACGTAACCAGAAGAAATTATAGAAAAGCAAATAACATCAATTATATTGATGGAGATTATTCTTCCGTACTTACTGCAGGTGGAGATTGGTTAGTTGAACCTGAAGATAAGAATACTTCAAAATTAATGTATGAATATGGAGTTGCTTCATTGGTAAATGACGAAACCAGAGTTTATAAAGGTGGTTCATGGAAGGACAAAGCGTATTTCTTGAGTCCTGGTGCAAGAAGATTTCTGGAACAAGATCAGGCAAATGATAACATTGGTTTCAGATGTGCAATGACCAGAGTTGGATCTCCATTTCAAAGCAGATAATTATAATTAGAAAATAATAATTAACCCCATTTACAATAATTTGTAAATGGGGTTAATTATTTATACAATAATGTTATATGAATATTAATGAAGTTTACAATATTTTTTTAAAGTATCCTTCTATTTCAACAGATACGAGAGATATAAAGCCAGACTCCATTTTTTTTTCTTTAAAAGGAGATAATTTTAATGGGAATATTTTTGCAGACAAAGCCATCGAAAAAGGGGCTAAATATGCTATAATTGACGAAAGTAAATTCAAAAAGGATAGCCGCTATATTCTTGTTGATAATACTTTAGATACTTTACAGCAACTAGCAATTATTCACAGAAATCATTTAAAGATTCCAATTATTGGAATAACAGGAACTAATGGAAAAACAACAACAAAAGAACTGATTAACTGTATATTATCCCAAAAATATAAAACACTTGCCACTCAAGGTAATTTAAATAATCATATTGGTGTCCCTTTAACTGTTTTGAGTATTACCAATGAACATGAAATTGCAATAATAGAAATGGGAGCCAACCATATAGGCGAAATTGGAGAATTGTGCCGGATTTCTCAACCTGATTTTGGAATTATTACTAATATAGGAAAAGCACATCTTGAAGGATTTGGAAATCTTGAAGGAGTTATTAAAACTAAAAATGACTTATATCTGGAAGTAGCTAAGAAAAATGGAAAATTATTTGTAAATGCTGATAATCCAATACTTAATAATTTATCTGAAAACATTGATAGAATCTGTTATGGTAAAAGTTCAACTAATTATTGCTATGGAAATTTAAAAAAACAGAATGCTTTTATTAATATAGAATACTATTGCGATTCTAATTACGATTTAATTAACACACAACTAGTAGGTTTTTATAATTTTGAAAATATTTTAGCTGCCATAACAATCGGTTGCTATTTTAAAATTGAAAAACAGTTTATAAAAAAAGCACTTGAAAATTATTTACCAACAAATAGTCGTTCTCAAATAGTTAAAAGCAAAACGAATACAATAATCTTAGATGCATATAATGCAAATCCATCCAGTTTGGAAGCTTCTATAAAAAACTTTGCTGAAATTGTTGCTGATAATAAAATACTAATGATTGGTGATATGCTCGAATTAGGCGAATATAGCGAAGTAGAGCATCGTAATATCCTTCATATTATTGAAATGTTGAATTTTAATAACGTTATATTAGTTGGTCCCCAATTTTCTTCTGTTTGTGAAAAAAAAGACTGGCTTTGCTTTAAAAATTCAATGTTGGCAAAAGATTGGCTCATTTTAAATCCAGTTAAAAATGCTTATGTGCTGATAAAAGGGTCAAGAGGTATTAAAATGGAAGTAGTTTTAGAATCCTTATAATTTTTAGAATGACAGAAGAATACAATGTAATAGGCTTAATGTCAGGGACCTCTATAGATGGGTTAGATATAGCTTATTGTAATTTTACATTTAAGAATGAAAAATGGAAATATAAAATTGAAATTGCTGAAACTAACAACTATTCAAATAAATGGTATAACGCTTTAGCTAATGCTGATAAACTTTCTGCTTTAGAATTATTGCTGTTAAATAATGAATATGGTTATTTTATAGGAGAAAAAGTTTCTGAATTTATTACTAAACATAATATTCATCCTGATTTTGTTGCTTCACATGGTCATACCGTCTTTCATCAACCTCAAAAGAACTTAACCTATCAAATTGGAAGTGGCGAATGTATTTCAGCAAAATGCGGATTAAAAGTAGTTTATGATTTCCGAACCATGGATGTAGCATTAGGTGGTCAGGGAGCACCTTTAGTTCCCATTGGAGATAAATACTTATTTTCTGAATTTGATTATTGCATTAATCTGGGTGGATTTGCAAATATATCATTTGAAAATAGCAGAGAACGAATTGCTTATGATATATGTCCTGTAAATATTGTTTTAAATCAGTTAGCAAAAAAACTTGGATTTGAATTTGATTTCAATGGGAATATTGCTGCAAAAGGCAAATTGAATACTGATTTATTTAATCAATTGAATAATATTAGTTTTTATCATGAAGATTTCCCAAAGTCACTTGGAAAAGAATGGGTTCAACAAACAATAATTCCATTACTGAACTTTTCAACTATTTCAATAGAAGATAAGCTTAGAACATTTTCAGAGCACATTGTTTATCAATTATTAAGGGCTACATCTGAAAAAAAAAGTGCAAAACTAATTTTTTCCGGAGGAGGAACCTATAATGAATTTATCATAAATTTATTTGAAGAAAAAACAATGCTTACTGTGATTATACCCGATAAAGAAACAATTGATTTTAAAGAGGCATTGATTTTTGCATTTTTAGGTGTTTTGAAAATTCGCAACGAAATAAATAGTATTCAGTCAGTTACGGGTGCAAGAAAAAGCAGTTCCGGAGGAAAAATAATAATTATTTAACTTAGCATTTTGTTTTTTTTAGTAATTCATTTTTCTTATTTTTGCATTGAAAAATTACAACAAAAATAATAATCATTAGATTTTTTAAAAATAATTTTCTAAATACTGAAAATTATAATCAAGGTTGTTGATTATTTGCCAATAGGCTTAATATGTGACTATTAATCAAACAAAATAATAACACATGAAAAAATTACTGTATTTGAAAACAACCTTAGTTGTTTTGGGCTTATTACTATTGCCCGTTTTATCATTTGCACAACATGCAGCTGGTTCAGCACCATCCGTTGGCGGAATTCGTATTGAATTCATTATGTTCGCATTAACTCTTGTTGGCGTTGCATTATTTCATCATCATACGATGAAAGTTGCACTTACAGGTTTAGCAGCTATCTTGCTATTTAAATTCATTTTTGCTGATGGATTTAATTTAATTCATCATTTATTTGGAGAAAATTCCATAATCCAACAATTAACCAATAAGGAAATGCGACAAGGAGAATGGCCAATTCTTCTGAATCTATTTGGATTATTGGTTGGTTTTGCTGTTCTTGCCAAACTTTTTGAAGAATCGGGTGTGCCGGATTTACTTCCCAAATATTTACCTGATGATTGGAAAGGTCCTTTCATGTTATTGATTTTTGTATTTATATTATCATCCTTTCTGGATAATATTGCTGCTGCCATGATTGGAGGTACAATTGCAATAGTCATTTTTAAAGGGAAAGTTCATATCGGATATATTGCTGCATTAGTAGCTGCCAGTAATGGTGGTGGTTCTGGAAGTGTTGTTGGTGATACAACTACTACTATGATGTGGATTGATGGTGTTGCTGCTTTTAATGTATTTCATGCATATATTGCTGCCGTTGTTGCTTTGTTTGCATTTGCAATATTTGCATCTTTCCAGCAAGACAAACACCAACGCATACAAAAAGATACTAAACCAAATCTTAAAATCGATTATATGAAGTTGCTAATAGTTGGACTTATTTTAGCATTAACAATTGCAACCAATATAATGTTTGATTTTCCAGCTTTAGGTGTTTGGGTAGCAATATTAATAGGAGCTACATTCAGAAAAACACCTTGGGGTGAAGCTAAAGAAGCTATAGCTGGTTCTATATTTTTATTATCATTAGTTACCTGTGCTTCAATGATGCCAGTTGAAGAATTACCAGAAGCGACCTGGCAAACTGCATTTTCATTGGGATTTATATCAGCTGTTTTTGATAATATTCCATTAACAAAACTTGCATTAGATCAAGGTCATTATGACTGGGGGATGTTAGCTTATGCTGTAGGATTTGGTGGTTCAATGATTTGGTTTGGTTCTTCAGCAGGAGTTGCTATTACCAATAAATTCCCTGAAGCCCGTAATGTTGGCTTATGGATTAGAAAAGGATGGCACGTAACTTTTGCATATGTAGTAGGCTTTTTCACACTGCTCTTTGTATTTGGTGGACAATGGGATCCAGCAAGCAATAATGAACATATTGAACCTGCAATTGAATGTAAAGCAGAAAAATGTAGTGCAAGAGATTTAGCAAAAGCAATGGAAATTGTAAAACAACAAAAAGACACCACAATAACAGAATAGTTAATATTAAAAATTTGTTTTTAAATCAAAAGCCTGATAGAAAATAAACTGTCAGGCTTTTGCAATATTATAAATAATGTAACGTTTACTATTAACAAATTAATGTTCAAAAAAAATTGGAAAGATAAATTATGGTTTTGTTTTTTCAATTACTTTTATAGGCTAAATATCATATAATAATGGGAATACTTTTGCAAATCACACAAACTTCTGCAGAAATAGCAGATACCTTAAATCAGGTAGCAAACCAAGTTTCAAACGAAGTTGCTGCTCCAAAAACTGAAGAATCTTTATCGATAATAAATCTGGCTCTTAAAGGAGGCTGGATTATGATTCCAATATTTGTATTATCAATAATAGCAATTTATATTTTTGTTGAAAGATATATTGCTATAAATAGAGCTTCCAAAGAGGATGCCAACTTTATGAATAATATTAGAGATTTTATTCATAATGATCGTTTGGATTCAGCTCTTTCCATGTGTAAAAATAATACTACACCTATTGCAAGAATGATGGAAAAAGGATTGATTCGTATGGGAAAGCCTTTAAATGATATTAATGCAGCTATAGAAAATGTGGGTAAATTAGAAGTTGCCAGATTAGAAAAAAATATAGCTTGGTTGGCAACAGCAGCCGGAGCTGCACCTATGCTTGGCTTTTTAGGTACTGTTACAGGTATGGTAAAAGCTTTTTACGACATGTCGAAAGCAGGTAATAATATTGATATTCAGCTGCTTTCAAATGGTATCTATGAAGCTATGGTAACTACTGTTGCCGGTTTGATAGTAGGAATTATTGCTTATATTTGCTATAACGTATTAGTAGCCAGAATTGAAAAATTGGTTTTTATATTAGAAGCCAGAGCATCAGAATTTATGGATTTGTTACATGAACCAGCTTAAACCATAATTTATGGGAATAAAAACAAGAAACAAACGTAGCGTAGAATTTAGCATGTCTTCCATGTCTGATTTGGTATTTCTATTGCTTATCTTTTTTATGATTACATCAACTTTGGTAAGTCCAAATGCTGTAAAATTACTACTTCCAAATAGTACTAGCAAAACGATGGCCAAACAAAGTGTAACAGTGTATATTAATGATCAATATCAATTCTTTATTGAAGAAATTCCTTCAAGTCAAAGCATGTTGCAGAATTCAATTGAACAAAGGTTGGTTGGGCAAGTTGATGCTTCTGTCGTTTTAAGAGCAGATAAAACTGTACCTGTGCAATATATTGTTAATGTTATAGATGCAATAAATGGAATTAACAACAAGTTAAATACAAAACACAAGGTTATTTTAGCCACTTCACCTAAAGAGGAATAAACATGTTTGAAGACAAAAACAGATTTTATGGAATAATTGGAACAATTTCATTTCATGTGATATTGCTTTTGATATTTATTTTCTGTGGATTTACGACTCCACTTCCTTTGCCAGAAGAACAAGGTGTTGAAGTAAATCTGGGTAATAGTGAAGAAGGAATGGGTGAAATTCAACCAGAACAACTTACTGAAAATGTTGCTACTCCTTCTCCAAATGAATCAGCTAAAAATCAAGATGAAGTTGCTACTCAAACCTCAGAAGAAGCAGTAAATATCATTAAAAAGAAAACTGATAAAAATAAAGTTACAGAAACCAAAACAACAGAAGAAAAAACAGAGACTAAGATAAATCCTTTGGCATTATTTCAGGGAAATAAAAATGGGAAAAATGGTGGAAACGAAGGAAATACCGGTAAACCTGGTGATCAGGGGAATAAATTTGGCGATCCAAAAGCCAGCAATCATACAGGAAATCCGGGAAGTGGAGGAGGTCCTTCTTTCTCTTTAAAAGGGAGAAATGCAAAATCTTTACCTATTCCTGAATATACTTCAAAAGAGCAAGGTACTGTTGTCGTAAAAATCTGGGTTAATACAAATGGTGAAGTTACCCGCGTTGAAGCAGGACAAAGAGGAACAACTACTTCCGACAGAAGTTTGTGGAAATTAGCTGAAAATGCAGCTATGCGTTCTCGTTTCAGTCCTGACAATGATGCACCTGAAGACCAGACAGGAACAATTACCTATAAATTTATACGACTGAACTAATCAGAATTTCAACATAAATCTTAATTTTGCAGTAAAAATCTGATAAATGAATTATACTGCTACCTTAGAATACATGTTCCTTCAACTGCCAATGTTTCAGCGTATTGGTGGGGCTGCATACAAAGCTAACCTCGATAACACCATTGCTATATTAAATTTACTGGATAATCCTCAGCATAAATTCAAAAGTGTACATATTGCTGGAACTAATGGAAAAGGATCTGTTTCTCATTATTTAGCAGCTATTTTTCAACGTGCAGGATTTAAAACGGGCTTATATACATCACCTCATTTAAAAGACTTTAGGGAAAGAATTAAAATTAATGGAAAAATGATTTCAAAACAAAAGGTTTCCCGTTTTATATCAAACTATAAATCTGATTTTGAAATTATTCAGCCTTCATTTTTTGAATTGACAGTAGGAATGGCTTTTCAGTATTTTGCAGATGAAAAAGTGGATATTGCCATTATTGAAACAGGAATGGGCGGACGGTTAGATTCAACTAATCTGCTTAATCCCGAGCTGAGTATCATTACAAATATTGGGTTGGATCATACACAATTTCTTGGTCATTCCATTGCCGAAATCGCTGCTGAGAAAGCTGGTATTATTAAAGAAAATATCCCTATTGTTATTGGCGAAACGAATTCGGAAAGCAAAAAGATATTTGAAACAAAGGCAAAAGATATGAAGACATTCATTTCATTTGCAGATAGTGACTATGCTATCAATTCTTTTTACCATGTAAATAATAACAAAGGACATTTTCTAGCTGTCAATATTTTAAATTTACAAAATAAAAAAGAACTAAAAATTCTTTCGGAATTGAACGGAATTTATCAATTGAAAAATATTAAAACGGTACTTACAGCAATTGATTTACTCAAAGATAAAGGTTATAAAATAAGATTAAACCATATTAAAAATGGAATAGCTAATGTGATAAAACTCACCGGACTTATGGGTCGTTGGCAAACACTCAGCACTAACCCTCTAACTATTTGTGATACCGGGCATAACGAAGATGGAATTAAAGAAATATTAAAGCAAATAGAATTAACTCCTCATCAAAATTTGCATTTTGTAATAGGAATGGTTAATGATAAACAAATAGACAATGTATTATTAATGTTACCCAAAAGGGCAGTTTATTACTTTTGCAAAGCGGATATTCCAAGAGGTATGAACGAAAACATATTGAAAGAAAAAGCTTTGTCAATTGGCTTAAAAGGGAAAAGTTATACTTCAGTAAAAAATGCTATTAAAGCTGCTAAAACCAAAGCAAATGAAAATGATTTGATTTTTATTGGTGGAAGTACTTTTGTAGTAGCTGAAATTTAATAAAAATAAATTAGCAGTTTTAATTGAAAAATCTAAAGCAACTTTTAATTCCCAATATCCGCAGATTTTATTCTATTAACCACGAATTACACGAATTTTATAGATAAATATAAATGATGATTAAATCATGCAAACAATTAATAATAAAACACGAATAAAAATCCTTTCAGATTTTAGAAAATAATTTAAAAAAAAAGCTGAAACATTACTGAATCAGCTTCAACGACTACAATAATTTAATATCAATCTATTCCTGATATTTAAAAGTAATACGATAATAAAATGTTTTACCTATAACTTCACTATCTAAATTTACTTTTATTTTTGCAAGTTCAGTTTTAACATATTCCATTAAATCAGAATTTATTGAGTTGGTTTGGTTTACATGAATTTCACCATTATCTGCTATAGTTAAGCTTACATAAACATCGGCTTCCAATTTTTGATCTCTTGCAAATTCGGGATATTTAATTTTTGAAATAACTGTTTCTTTAAAACTTAATTCATCATTTCCGGCTTTTAAAGAAAAACTTCCCAAAAGGAAGATAATTACTAATGCTAAATTTTTGATTTTCATGGTGTAAAATATTTATTTGTTTTGTTATTTGAATTAATTACACCTATGACGACCGTATGTAAAAAAAAGTTACAAAAAAAAAGCTGCCAAATTTTGGCAGCTTTTTAAACTAGTTAAATTTAAAATTTATTCTTCAAAACCAGTCTGACGTTTTCCACGGCATATATAAATATCACCAGGGGAAGAATTCCATTCCAGTTCCATATAAATACTATCATTCACAACTCTTCCATTTGTTATCGTAGTAGAATCATCCCAATATTCATCAAATCCTTTAACTATAGAAAAATTGCTGCCATTTAAATTAGCTTTAACTTTAAATTGCCAAAAATGTTTATTGTCATCAATCCATATTCCATCATAGTTTGCAGAATTATAAACTGATAATATAGTAGGATCACTTTGTTCAACTCCATTTAAAGTCCAATTAACACTATATTGGCCGGATATTGGATAAGAAGGATCGAATTTTTGAAAATCTTTCCATTTATCTTCTTTTTCACAAGATAGTACAATAACTAATGTGAAAATGAACAACATACCAAAAATTATTTTATTTTTCATTTTATTAATTTTTTAAGTTAATTATTGTTTATCAAAAGTACGAGCTGCAGTTCCATAACCACTACCCATAACAACCCATTTTACTTGTCCTAATCCTACAGAAGGCTTGTAAACTATATTTGTACAATAAACTTCTCCACCTAAAGGATTTACTTGAGACGGAATTACCAATGTACTATCTTTAATATTAAAGATTCTTACAGGATAACTATAGCTTGGATTAGCAACAGGATCTACACCACCTACATTATTTGTTGTATAAAGTCCATTATTGGCTGCAATTTTAGTCCATGTTGTCATAACTCCCGTGGTTCTTTTCCAGTTACCACTTAAATTTAAAGCCGCAGCATCAGGTGCTATTACACCAACATATCTCTTAGCTGTCTGAAAGAAACCTTCAGAATTAGTAGCTTTATATTCAAGTATATAAACACCAGCTGTAGTTGGATCAACTGTTCCGGTTGTTGTAAAAGGAACAGCAGTTCCACCGATTGTTGCAGTTACTCCAGGTTCTGTAAATACAGCACCTTTGGCAATTGTCATAAATTGATCACCTATCAATGATAACTCAGGATATGTCGTAATAGACGACACATTTTTTGTATCCTTTTCACAACTTATAAATGTAATTGTGATCAAAAGGATTACCATTATTATTATATTATTTTTTTTCATAGTAACGATTTTTAAATTTTTAATAATTACGGTTTAACATCCCACCAAACTCTCTTGTTTATTGACTCTAGAGCTGGAGTATTTGGATTTCTTCTGCGTTCAGATTCTGTAAATAACAAACGCTTTGGATAAAGATTACCAGTTGAACTATTTACAGAAATTGTAAATTGACCTTTAACATAAGAAGTTGATGTTCCAGGAACAGAACTTTCCTTTGGATAATGGGTTCTGTTATGTTCCAAAAATGCTTCTAAGCCTTGATTGTTTGTCATTGCAATCCATTTTTGACCAATAATTTTTTCCAATTTTTCCTCAAAATTAGCACCAGTATATTCATAAGGAGCACCTACAGCATAAAGAGCAGCGGCACCAGCAACACCTAACCTTGTAAACGAAGCATCAATACCGGTTTCATACATTGTTTTAGCATTTCCAGCTAAACCATATTTTTCAATAGCCTCAGCCTGTAAGAAATAACTTTCCGCAGCACTAAAAAAGTAAACAGGATCAACTGCACCTAAAACAGGAGTGGATAAATTTGCAATATTTGCACCTGCTGGGAATGTGGTATTGAAATAATCTCCCTGAACCAAGCATTTATATGCAGGGACAGCTAACTTATTTTTTGCTACCAGTTTAGGTAAGCGTGGATCTGCAACACTATCAAGTATTGAAAATATTGTATTACTCATAGAAACATTTCCAGATAATCTATCAACAAATGTTTCATAAGCAGGATTTCGTTTATTTTGTTGACTTGCAAATATTGCAATCTTAGCATCAACATCCAGAAAATTTGCATTAGCAGTGTACATGGCTTGTATTCCGGCTGAAGCAACAGTAGGACGAGCATAAGATTGGCGTAAATAAATTTTTAATTTCAACGTATTTACAAATCTTTCCCATTTATCCATATCACCAGCGAAGATAATATCATCTGTTCCAGGTTCAACGGCTGTTGCTGTTGGATTGGTACTACTTTGGAAAGTTTTGAAATCATGAGTTAAAGCTTCATTTAACATTGCAATTAAACCATCATAAACAACTGTACCGTTATCATATTTAGGAGTTAGATTTCCCTCATTCCCTAATAATGCTTCGGTGTATGGAATTTTGTCATATAAATCAGCAAGTACTTGGTATGTATAAGCTTGCATAGCAGTAGCCATTAAGTAATAACTCCAGTTTTGCTTACTTTTTGCCAATTCTCTTACATATTTATAATCGGTTAAGGCTCCTGAATATAATTCGCCCCATTGCCTGACATCAAAATCACTTGTTTGAAGATTATACGAATCTATTTCTCTCCATTGTGGAGCACCAATGGCTTGAGTCCAGTGTTGAGACCAGAAACCGCCCAATAGTTGATAATAACCGCCAATTACATAAGCAGAAGAACCAACTGCAGCAGGAAATGTCAGTTGAACCGTTGATTCAGCAGACCTACTTGGATCATGGTTAACATCCATGAAATCTTTCTCACAACTAGCAAAAATAAAGACCATTATGAGAAGCATCCATTTATTAAATTTAAATATATTTTTCATTTTTATGTATTTTTAAATTATTAAAAAGTAAAACGTAAACTTGCACCGAAACTTCTTGTAGTAGGAGCTGCACTATATTCACCATAATCTGCATTTAAATCGTTTCCAAATGTGGTTAATTCTGGATCGATAAATTGATTATCTTCAGGTGTAAATAGTAACAGGTTACGTCCGATTATACTTAATGAAGCATCACCAAATGGAGTTTTAGCCAGCCATTTTTTAGGGAATGTGTAAGTAAATACAACTTCACGAAGTTTTATAAAAGATTTGTCGATTAACCATTCGCGTGCAAAATTTCCTGCACCTCTTGTTTGATCATAATATTGATACAATGTTGCTGATTCATGTGAAATTGCTGTTGTGTTTTCGGTATAACCGGTAATTGCACCATTTGCATCATAAATTGCCTGAACAGAGTTAGGAATGATAAAAGGTTGACGATCATTATAGGTAGTTGCAGGAGCTGTACCCGCAAAATACATTATTTCTTTTGTACGTGAATACATCAAGCCACCCTGACGAATATCAAATGAAAAAGATAAGGATAAGTTTTTATAGGTTAAGTTATTTGAAACTCCTGCCATCCAATCATACTGAGAACCTCCCAAAATCTGGTTTTCTGGATCTGCAACTGGTAATCCACTGGCATCAACAACGATATGTCCCTGTCCATCAGTTAAAGCTACAGCACCTTCATACATACCTAATGGCTGACCAGGAACTGCTACAAAACCTAAACGACTGGTACCACCTAAATCAACTTTTGTTAATTCATCATTTAATTCAATTAGTTCGTTGTAGTTTTTTGAGAAATTAACTGAGATATCCCATCTGAAATTGGCTTTTTTTATTGGAGTACCTTTTACTAAAAGTTCAACTCCTTTATTAGAAATCTTACCAAGATTCATCGTTTGAAATCTATATCCACTTGAATAAGATAAAGGCACAGGATAAATTAAATCGGTTGTGATTTTGTTATAATATGTAAAATCAATACCTAATCTATTATTAAGGAAACGTAAATCTGTTCCGATTTCAAATTCAGAAGTGATTTCAGGTTTTAATTCAGGATTTCCAATTGTATTTCCAACGGTAAGTGCATTAATTCCACCTAATGGCCAATCTAAGCCTCTATAACCGTCAGTATAATTCGCTTGAGTAAAAGAATTGAAAATTAAATAAGGATTGGCATCGTTACCTACTTGTGCCCAACCCATTCTAACTTTTCCAAAAGGAATTATATTGGTGATTTCAGGATAAAATTCCGAAAATATGAAAGATACATTTGCTCCTGGATAAAAGAAAGAACGATTTTCTTCTGGTAAAGTTGAAGACCAATCATTTCTGGCATTAATCTGGAAATTCAAATATTTTTTATAATTAACATCTGCACTCATATATAAACCATACAACCTTCTTTTCATAGTAGCTTCAGCCACTGAAGGTGTTGATGAACTATTGGACAAATTATAAAAATAAGGAATATTTAAACCAATTACTTCAGTAGCCAACGTTTTTGTATTTCTTTGATTTACATTCCATCCAACCAATCCACTTAATTCAACATCTTCTGATAATCCTTTGTTAAAGCTTAAAATAAGATCACTATTAAACTCACGGTTAAAATAGGTTTGTTCAGAAACTGTACCAGGATCGTCATTATAATCATTTCTAACATAATTAGTAATTGCTCTCCATTCTTTTAACTGGGAGTTTGCAACATCAGAACCAATTTTCCATGATGCATTAATCCAATCATTAAATTTGTAATCCAAACCAATATTTCCAAAAACACGGTCTTCATTGAAATCATTTCCATGTTCATTTAATACATAGTAAGGATTAGCGGCATAACCATTATAAAAATTATCTAAATTATACCATTGATTATTATAGTCTTCCTGATCAATAATACTAATATCTCTCGGTGTTTGCATAATATTATCATATACCGATTGATCCTGACCTGTTGGTACAAATTTACTTCTTTTCTTTACATAAGAAATTGATCCTGAACTTGTAAATTTATTGTCTAACTTTGCAGTTCCTC
The DNA here is from genome assembly GCA_903936865.1 of uncultured Bacteroidales bacterium. GTDB lineage: Bacteria > Bacteroidota > Bacteroidia > Bacteroidales > JACABE01 > JACABE01. The sequence continues at coordinate 14,261 of CAIZXK010000330.1, forward strand.
TTAAAGAAAGAGTATTTCTTTTATAACTGTCAGCATCTGTTGGAAAAATTCCATCAGCATTTAAATTAGAATATGAAAAGAAATAACTTGATTTTTCATTTGCATTTGATATGGAGATTGAGTTATCAAATGTAGTACCCATATCAAAAAAGTCTCTAACATTATTTGGTAAAGCAACATAAGGTTTGATTTGTTGCTGATTATTAACAATATGACCCCATACTCTATTTGTTCCATCAAATTTTGGACCCCAACTTGTATTTTCAATTAAATCGGGTGTTCCGTTAAATCCTTCACCAAATTGATTTTGGAAAGTAGGTAAACGCAAAGGTGTTTCTCCAAAAAAAGTTGAAGTAAATGTAATATCAGCACCTTTTTTCTTAAGGCCCTTTACAGGATCTTTCCCTTTTTTGGTAGTAATAACAATTACACCGTTTGCAGCTCTGGAACCATAAAGAATTGTTGCTGAAGATCCTTTAAGGAAAGAAATACTTTCAATATCATCAGGATTGATGTCATTCCCTCTGTTACCAAAGTCAGTACCTCCATTAAGATCAGTACTTCCGATTGAAGAATTGTTGATAGGAACTCCATCAACAACATACAATGCCTGATTACTTCCGGTTAATGAAGAAAATCCTCTGGAAATTACTCTGGTTGAAGCACCTGGACTTGAAGAAGCCGTTGAAATATTTACACCGGCTACTTTGCCCTGTAAAGCATTCATCGGGCTTCTGTCGCGGGATTTCATAATTTCATCACCACTTACTTGTGTAGCAGAATAACCAAGGTTTTTTTCCTGCTTTTTCACTCCAATTGCTGTAACAACAACTCCTTCAATGTTCATAACATCAGAAGCCATTACTACGTCAATTACACTTTTCGAACCAATTTTCACTTCCTGGCTTTTCATACCTACAAATGAAAATATTAATACATCGGCTTTTTCAGGAACCGTTATTCGATATTTTCCATCAATATCGGTTGTTGTTCCATGTAAAGTACCCTTTACAACAATCTGGACACCGGGAATACTGGCTCCATCTTCTGCACTCGTTACCTTCCCTGTGATAACTCTTTGTGCTTGAATTACCTGCATCCCCATAATTATGAGCGAGACAAGTAAAATTGTAATTTTTCTCATAGAAAGTTAAGTTTAATTAATAATTGTAGTTAATTTAAAAAAGATATTATACTAAGTTTAATTATTTCCATTATGTTAGTTTTTAACAATTTAAAAAATTATCAATAAATAATTCTTAAAAATATCCTAATTATTTTTTTTTAAAATTTCGTAATGCAAGTATAAGCATTATTTAAACTCAAAAAAAATTTTTTTATGTTTTTTTTATGTTTTTTTATGTTTTTTATTA
>CAIZXK010000331.1 GCA_903936865.1 uncultured Bacteroidales bacterium
AGATTGATAGTAAAGAGTCGGATATTAATGAGCAAATTGAGTATATTTATACTTTCTTTAAGCCTGAAGTTGAAGCAAAAGGGATGAAACTCTTTTTTAAAAATCCATTATCAGCAAAAGAATCCATTATCAATACTGACCGCGAAAAGTTGTATGCCATTCTTACTAATCTGGTAAAGAATGCTATAAAATACTCAACCAAGGGATCAATCGAATTGGGCTATCAATTAAAAATAGAAAAAGAGTCTGATAATACGGATAAAAAAGGAAATATCGTACTGGAGTTTTATGTAAAAGATACGGGTATCGGGATTCCAAAAGAAAGGCAGGAAGCTATATTTGAGCGTTTTATTCAGGCAGATATTGCTGATAAAATGGCATATCAGGGAGCTGGATTGGGTTTGTCAATCTCCAAAGCTTATGTAGAAATGCTTGGTGGAAAAATCTGGGTTGAAAGCGAAGAAGGCAAGGGCTCCTGTTTTTATTTCACATTGCCATACCATACGGATTCATTCGAAGAAACTATTGATCGGCAACCTATTCCTCTAATGAAAAATGATATTGTTAGAAAACTAAAAATTCTGATTGCTGAAGATGACGAGGTATCAGACTCAATGCTTTCTATCATGCTTCGAGAGTTCAGCAATAAAATTTTGCATGCAGAAACAGGATTGGAAACCATTAAAGTTTGTCAGGATAATCCTGATATAGATCTTATATTGATGGATATCCGGATGCCAGAAATGGGAGGTTACGAAGCTACGCATAAAATCAGGGAATTTAACAAAGAGGTTATCATTATAGCACAAACAGCTCATGGTCTTTCTGGAGACAGAGAAAAATCCTTAGAATCGGGTTGTAACGACTATATTGCTAAACCTATAAATAGAACAGAATTGCTGGCATTGATTCAAAAGTATTTCGGAAAATAAGTCTAAAAGGGATTTGGAAATTAGATTTTTGAAACGAAAAGGATTTTTAAAATTGAAGTTCAACGAAGTAAAAGTAAATTATAAAAGTCAGGTTGTGAGTAAATTTTAAATAATTTATATGCTCATTTACACCCTTACCATCAATTTAGCTATTCAAAACATCAATTACGCCGGCGTAATTGATATCCAGAACGCCGGAAAGCATCCACTTAATGGCGGAAGGCTTCCTCTAAACGGCGGAAAGTATTCACTTAATGGCGGAAGGCATTCACTAAACGGCGGAAAGCAATTTTTTATAGCAGATGACATTTCACTTATAAGGGATTATGAAAATTGGATTTTTGGAGACAAACAGGATTTTAAAAACCGCAGTTCAGTTACATCGGGAAGAAGTTTAAATTGAAGTTCAACAAAGAAAAAGCAATTTATAAAATTCCTGTTATTTTTTCTGGGAATAAGTTCAAAACTACATACAAAAGTTAATAATTAATGGAAAATGGAAAGTGGTATCGCAAAAAAACAGTAAAATTGCATCAAAAAAAGGTTTTTCTTTTTCTTCATTTTTTTTGTAGCCATTTGTTATTAAAAACATACCTGACTTTGTGCTTATAATTCTTACTATAATTGTTTACTGTAAAAATATTAATTAATAATCATTTATTTACCTGTTTTTTTACTATTTTTGTTACTTCAATCAATACTTTTGTTTGCAAAATTTATAGATAGAGCAGAACTATTCAGAAAGCAGAGTTTAACAACGGAAATGAAATAAAAAGAAAAATCAGTTTAGTGGTCGGATAGCAAGATTTTTAAAACACTTCACCTGATAACAAAACACGGAATGTTATAGCAATTGAAAAAATCTTACCTTTAAAATAATGAATTAAATACTAATAATTTGAAATCATGAAAAAAACAAATAGTAAAAAAGAAAAAACAGTTTCTAAAGAATCTGAAAAGACAATTTCAAATAAAATCAGTTTTCCTATTGTTGGTATTGGTGCATCGGCAGGCGGATTGGAAGCATTGGAACAATTTTTTGAGAATGTTCCTACAAATAGTGGATTAGCTTATGTAGTAATTCAACATCTCGATCCAACCCATGTTGGAATTATGCCTGAACTTTTGCAACGCACAACAGATATGAAAGTGGTTCAGGTATCAGATCATTTGAAAGTGCAACCTAATCATTTGTATGTAATTCCACCTAATAAAAGCATGTCGGTATTAAACGGCTATTTGTATTTATTTGAGCCAATTGAATCACGCGGTTTACGCTTGCCGATTGATTATTTTTTCCGCTCATTAGCCGAAGACCAACAGGAGAACAGTATAGGGATTATTCTTTCGGGAATGGGCAGTGATGGCAGTTTAGGGCTTAAGGCTATAAAAGAAAAAAACGGAATTGTGTTGGTACAGGATCCTTTGACAGCTAAATTTGATGGCATGCCCAAAAGTGCTATAAATTCAGTAATTGTTGACATTCTGTCAGCTGCTAATGAATTACCATCAAAATTAATTTCTTTACTTAAACACAGTCCGTCAATTGTACAAAAGACCGAAATTGATGATAAAAGCAAAAGTAATCTCGAAAAAATAATTATATTATTACGGGCACAAACCGGTCACGATTTCTCATTGTATAAAAAGAACACCTTGTTCCGGCGTATCGAGCGTCGTATGAATGTTCATCAAATAGATAAAATTGCAAATTATGTAAGGTTTTTACAGTGGAATCCCAAAGAAATAGATATCCTTTTTAAAGAGTTGTTGATTGGTGTAACTAATTTTTTCCGCGATGCTGCTGTATGGAAAAAACTAAAAGAAAATGTATTACCTGATTTGTTTAAAGAAATACCAAACGGACATGTTATACGTGCTTGGATTACAGGATGTTCTACCGGTGAAGAAGCGTATTCCCTTGCAATTATTTTTCAGGAAGCTTACCAGAAAGTAAAACATGATAAAAATTTAACTTTACAGATATTTGCAACTGATATAGATAGCGATGCTATCGAAATAGCACGAAAAGGTATTTATAGTCAAAATATTGTCACAGATGTTTCACCCGAACGGATTAACCAATTTTTTATAAAAGAAGAAAATGTGTTTCGTGTAAAAACAACCATACGCGAAATGGTTGTTTTTGCACCGCATAATGTGATTAAAGATCCACCATTTACCAAACTTGATTTGCTTTTGTGTCGTAATTTACTAATTTACATGGAATCAGAATTGCAAAAGAAACTGATGAACTTATTTCATTACTCTCTTAATGCTGGAGGAATAATGTTACTTGGAAATGCCGAAAACGAAAATTCACAAAACAATCAGTTTATACCCATTGATGCAAAGCTGAAACTTTATAAACGTTCTATAACGCCAGTAAATTCAGAGTTAATAGATTTTCCAAGTTCATTTACACATACCATGAAAAAAACAACGGTCAACATTAATCCGGTAAAAGTTGCTGACAACATTCAATCACTTGCCGACCAATTATTATTACAACAATTTGCACCTGCTGGTGTACTGATAAATAAAGATGGTGATATTTTATACATAACCGGCCGAACAGGAAAGTATTTGGAACCTGCCGCCGGAAGAGCAAATTGGAATATTTATGCCATGTCGCGTGAAGGATTGCGAAACGAACTTCCGGGTGCAATTCGAAAAGTGAAGCAAAGTTATGATCCTTTAAAATTGCATAATCTTAAAGTTGGAACAAACGGTGGCACTCAGCTTGTTGATATTACACTTCAACTCATTGAAAAACCCGAAGCAATTAAAGGTACAATTATGATAGTATTTAACGATGTTGCTGATATTCCACGACCTGCAAATCGAAAAGCTAAAACAGTAAATCAAAATTCAACAATTCGCGAACAGGAATTAGTAATTGAATTACAACGAGCTAACGATGAATTGCAAAGTACACGTGAAGAAATGCAGACTACACAGGAAGAATTAAAGTCAACTAACGAAGAAATGCAATCAACCAATGAAGAATTACAGTCAACTAACGAAGAACTAACTACTTCAAAAGAAGAAATGCAAAGTCTCAACGAAGAACTTCAAACTGTAAATATTGAGTTGCAAAGCAAAATCACTGATTTTATATTGGCTAATAACGACATGAAGAATCTGTTGAATAGCACAGATATTGCTACCTTATTTCTTGATAAGGAATTAAATATCCGCCGCTTTACCGACCAAACTACACATCTGTTCAAATTGCGTCAAACCGATATTGGCAGACCTTTTACTGATATGGTTACAGATCTGCAGTATCCTGAAATAACTGAACATGCCCGCGAAGTATTGCGAACACTTATATATAAAGAAACAGATATTTCAACTATGGATCAACGTTGGTTTACAGTTCGTATAATGCCATACCGTACTTTCGACGACCACATCGATGGCTTGGTTATAACCTTTATAAATATTACAAAAGCCAAGAAATTGGAAGCCGAACTTAATAAAACTATCAATATACTTCGAGAACATAATCTTTACAATCCATAATATTAATCCAACCCTTCGAGCGGTTGAAAACCCTCGAAGGGTTAAGAAACCGCTTCGAGGGATGGAAAAAACCCTCGAAGGGTCAAAAGACCACTTCGAGGGGGGTCAAAAGACCACTTCGAGGGGGATCAAAAGACCAACCCTTTAAGTGGTTATACCCCTCGAAGGGTTAAGAAACCGCTTCGAGGGGGGGCAAAAGACCGCTTCGAGGGTTGTAAGAATAATTAAAATAATAAAAACTAAAAATGCATGCAAAATAAAATTCAATTAGAGCCAGAAATTTATTATCATATTTATAACCATGCAAATGGTTTTGAAAATTTTTTTAATGATAAATACGATTATCAGAATTTTCTTAATCGCTACATAAAATATATTGTACCAATTTGTGAAACTTTTGCTTACTGTTTAATGCCAAATCATTTTCACTTTTTTGTACAGGTTAAACCTGAAACTGAATTAATTAAAATCCTTAAAATAAATAATGAAACACACAAAGTGGACAGTGATACAATAAGTTATCGTTTTTCGCATTGTTTTAATGGTTATGCTCAATCTTTTAATAAAAAACATCAAAGAAAGGGAAGTCTGTTTAGAAGTACCTTTGAACGCAAGCTGGTAAAAACAGAAAAATATTTCATTAAATTGGTGCATTATATTCATTCAAATCCGGTAAAAGATGATTTTGTTGAAAACGTTGGACAGTGGGAGAATTCATCATATAATTCTTTTTTTTCCAATGCCGATTCATTTTTAAAAAAAGATAGGGTTATTAAATATTTTGGTGATTTAGAAAATTTTAAGTTTATTCATCAAAAAAGTTATAACTTTGAATAAAAAAACACCTAACCCTTCGAGTGGTTGAAAACCCAACCCTTCGAGTGGTTGAAAACCCTCGAAGGGTTAAGAAACCGCTTCGAGGGATGGGAAAAACCCTCGAAGGGTTAAGAAAAAATTCGCTTCGAGAGGTCTGTTTCAAACCCTCGAAGGGTTAAAAACCGCTTCGAGGGATGGAAAAACCCTCGAAGGGTCAAAAGACCGCTTCGAGGGGGGGTAAAAGACCGCTTCGAGGGGAGGTGTAAAAAGAATCAAACCCTTCAAGGGTCGTTGACCACTTGAAGGGTAAAAAAAACAATATATGAAAAATAAAATCGATATGCTAATAGATGCCAGGATACTTCGCCAAAAAGCAGAAGAATTATTAAAAATATTTAGAAAGGGTCCTCATGCTTCATCTCCTGAAACAGAAGCTGATATGCTTAAGTTGATTCACGAACTGGAAGTTCATCAGGTAGAACTGAAAATGCTAAATGAAGATCTTATAGTTGCAAATGAAAGGATAGAATTTGCAAAAGAAAAATATAAAGAGTTGTATGATTTTGCTCCGTCTGCTTATCTTTCACTTTCAAAAATTGGAGAAATTCTGGAACTTAACTTTGTTGCAGCCAATATGCTTGGCAAAGAACGTTCAAAATTGATAAAAAAACGATTTGATTTTTATGTTTCGATAGAAACACAAGTAATTTTTAATCTGTTTTTAGTAAATACATTTACAACTAATTCAAAGCAAAACTGTGAAGTAATAATACAAACCGAAGGCAACTTACCAATATATGTATATATTGATGGCATTGTTAATCAGGATAATGAGATGTTACTTTTGAATATAGTTGATATTACTGAAAAAAAACAGACAGAAGAAGCTTTGCTCAAAAGTCAGGTAGAATTAAGTCATTTATCACAAAGTATTGATGCAATTATTTGGCGTTTTGATTTAAAACATGACAAATGGTTGTATGTTTCACCTCAATGTGAAAAAATATTAGGCTTTGCACCCCATGAATGGCTAAACTTTCGATGGTGGGTTGATAGTATTCATCCTGATGACCAGACCTGGGCAACGGAGTTTTGTATAAATCAAACCAAATTGGGCAACAACCACGATTTTGAATATCGTTTACTTCATAAGAATGGTAATGTAGTGTGGATACACGACAGTGTTGGAGTTGAGATTGTTAATGATGAACCGGCCTATATTTATGGTGTAATGTACGATATTACAGAACGAAAAATAACAGAAACGAAATTAAAGGAGAGTGATGAATTCAGCAGGTATTTATTACAAACTATCCCGTTTGGCATGGATATCGTTGACGAAAGTGGAAATGTTTTGTTTCAGAGTGAGAAGCTGAAAAAACTTTGTGGAGATAAAGCCATAGGTGATAAATGTTGGGAGTTCTATCGTGACGATAAAAAACAATGTTCCGACTGTCCATTAATAGCTGGAATCAAAGATGGAATAACTGAAATGTATGAATCATCTGGAGTTTTTGGAGGCAGAATTTTTGAAATCATACATACCGGAATGATTTTTAATGGTCAAAAAGCAATGCTCGAAATCTTTATCGACATTACCGAACGAAAACTTGACGAAACTAAACTTCGTGAAAGAGAAATCCAATATCAGAATCTGGCAAACTCGGGCTTATCATTAATATGGACTTCAGATACAGATAAACTTTGTAATTATTTTAACAAACAATGGTTGAAATTCACTGGACGTACTATTGAACAGGAACTTGGTAATGGATGGACCGAAGGTATTCATCCCGATGATTTCGATTTTTGTCTTGCAACCTATATCGCTGCCTTCGAGAAGGAAGAATCTTTTGAAATGGAATATCGTTTGCGTCATTCTTCGGGCGAATATCGCTGGTTGCTCGATATGGGGACTCCAAATTACAACAGTACAGGCGAATTTATTGGTTACATTGGGAATTGTTTTGATATAAATAATCGAAAATTAACAGAAGCAGAATTAGTAAAGGCCAAAGAAAATGCAGAAGAAAGCGACCGGCTTAAATCAGCTTTCCTTGCCAATATGAGTCACGAAATCCGCACCCCCATGAATGGCATACTGGGTTTTTCTGAATTATTAAAAGAGCCAAATCTTAACGGAGAAGAGCAACAAAAATATATTCGAATCATTGAAAAAAGTGGTGCCCGTATGCTCAATATTATCAATGATATAGTTGATATTTCAAAAATAGAAGCGGGTTTAATGAAAATTGATAAAAAGGAATC
>CAIZXK010000332.1 GCA_903936865.1 uncultured Bacteroidales bacterium
AATATTCAATATCTATTATGAGTGAATTAACTGCTAAACTGGAAAAATTAAAAATATACACTTTAAAAGAAATCGAAAGCTTTGATTTAAAATTAACCAAGAAAGCTTATTTAGGTCTGTTTTACAGGAAAGATAACACATTGTACGTGTTTGAAAAGCTGTCAAATGAAAAGGATTCCTATTTGTTGAAAGCTATTTTTGAAGATTAGTATTTTGTATTAAATATAAGATTAACAACATATAAGCATAATTTAAGATAAAACTTCAGAGTTGTCAAAATTGATCAAAACCTAAAATCAGCAAGTTGACTGATAATTAATTGTAAAACATTATGAATTTAATTTCTTATCTTAAGACATTGGATTACTATCGATAAGTAAATATTAACTCTTTTCAAAAAAGATTATACTTCAAAATATTTATTGCATTCAACCGTTGGAATGATATTTTTTTTAAATTTGTTCATATTTTAAATCTGAGCAATTGAAAAAACTTTTCCGTCGAAAAACCATCCAAATGATTCTTAACCATGCCGACATGCAAAAGCATGAAAATTCGGGTATGAAAAGAAATCTTACTGTTAGGGATCTCACTGCACTTGGTATTGCTGCCATAATTGGAGCTGGAATATTCAGTACAATAGGAACTGCTGCTGCAAGCGGAGGACCTGCCGTTTCATTGCTTTTTGTTTTTACTGCTATTGCCTGTGGCTTTTCTGCAATGTGTTATGCTCAGTTTGCTTCGGGAATTCCTATAAGCGGAAGTGCTTATACTTATGCTTATGTAAGTTTTGGCGAACTGGTAGCATGGATTATTGGTTGGGATCTTATTATGGAGTATGCAGTTGGTAATATTGCTGTTGCCATTTCATGGTCCGATTATTTTACGGGATTGATGAATGGGTTGGGTATGAAAATACCCGAATATTTTAGTACAGATTTTCTGAGTGCATCACGGGGTTATCATATTGCAATGGAAAATCTACGGAATGGATTACCTTTTAATCAGTTAAAGGGAGGAATTCAGGAGGCATACTATGCATGGACTAGTGCCCCAAGTGTTTTTGGAATCAGAATAATTGCTGATTTACCCGCATTTACAATTGTTGTTTTTATTACTTATCTGGTTTATAAAGGAATTTATGAAACCAAGGTTGCAGGTAATATTATGGTAATTCTTAAGCTTGCTATTTTACTTTTGGTAATTGGAGTTGGTTCATTTTATGTAAATCCTAGCAATTGGTCGCCTTTTGCTCCAAATGGTGTAGGTGGAGTGTTGAAAGGAGTTGCCGGTGTCTTTTTTGCATATATTGGTTTTGATGCAATTTCCACTACAGCAGAAGAATGTAAAAATCCCCGACGCGATTTGCCTCGTGCAATGATTTATGCATTGGCAATAACAACAGTGCTTTATGTTGTTATAAGTCTGGTGCTTACCGGAATGATTCATTATTCAGAGCTTAATGTAGGCGATCCGCTGGCTTATGCTTTTGAAAAATTACATTTAACACATCTCTCCGGAATTATTGCCATTAGTGCAATAATAGCTATGGCAAGTGTTTTATTGGTTTTTCAGGTAGGACAACCTCGTATCTGGATGAGTATGAGCCGTGATGGATTATTGCCAAAACGTTTTTCAAAATTGCATCCACTATATAAAACCCCCGCTTTTGCAACTGTAATTACAGGAATTATTGTGGCAATTCCATCGTTGTTTCTAAATCTTACCGAAGTTACCGACCTTACAAGTATTGGAACTTTGTTTGCTTTTGTTCTGGTTTCGGGAGGTGTATTGATTATGGATAACAAAAGGATGGGAAATACGCTGAAAACTGAAGGCGGTTATCGGGTTCCATATATTAAC
>CAIZXK010000333.1 GCA_903936865.1 uncultured Bacteroidales bacterium
CCATTGCGGTCGTGCGGGTTCAAGTACCGCCCGGGGTACGGAAATCTCAACAAGAAATTGTTGGGCTTTTTTGTTTTCTCTAAAGGGAATATTTTATTTAGATAAATCCGAAAAATCTTTAAATTCTGATTAAATTGATAACTCTTGTCCGATTCTAATTAACCTCTACAAATTTCACTTTTTTAATGTATTTTTTATTGAAAACATCAAAGTCTTTATTTTGTAAGTAAAAAATCTTTTAGATTATACCATTTAATGCCTTTATAGTTCGTTTCAAATCCTTCATCCATTGATAATACAATTTTTGGAAAATGATCATTAATAATTTCCAGTGATTTATATTCTCTGTCAACTACTTTGCTATCTATTAAGGTTGAACAAACCTGTAAATATATTTTTTCTGCACCTTTCTCTGCAATAAAATCAACTTCCAATTCATTTATTTTCCCAATAAATACCTGATATCCTCTTGAAAGAAGTTCCAAGAGCACGATATTTTCCAATTGTCCTGAATAACTTTCGGGAGTATAACCAAGACTTGTAAAGCGAAACCCAACATCAGACAAAAAATATTTTTCAAGGCTCTCAAGATGTCGTTTACCTTTGATATCATATCGTTTAATTTGATATGAAAATAAGGCATTACACAAATAGGATATATAATTTTGTACGGTTTCAATAGATACTTTTCTTTGCTGTGATTTAATAAAATCACTGATTTTATTTGAGGATGTTATATTACCACAATTAGAAATAAGGTAGTTAGTAATTTTTTCGAGCAGATAAGTATCGCGTATGTTATATCGCACTACAACATCCTTTAAAATTATGGTGCTGTATAATGCTCTTAAATATTGTCGTACCGCTTCATCCTTCCATTCAAGCATGTGAATTCCCGGAAATCCGCCATATTTGACAAAGGTATTAAATGCATCATCATTTGTCAGAGACTTACCAGATAATAAGGAAATTTCTTTGAATTCCCTGAATGTAAAAGTCTGCATTTTAATTTCAATATATCTTCCGGATAATAAAGTTGCTAATTCAGTAGATAAAAGCCTCGCATTTGATCCGGTGATATAAATATCTGTTCTTTTTTCAGCCAGGAATGAGGCAACAGCTTTTTCCCAACTTTCAATTTCCTGAATTTCATCAATAAACAGATAGAATTTTTCATTACTGTTTTTAATATGATTTTTTACATACGTATGTAAATCTATATAATTTTTTATTGAATCAAATTCAAGTAATTCCTTATTGATATAAATAAAACGATTTGAAGAAACATTTTTGGTTTCCAGTATATCCATAATCTGTTGCAAAAATGTACTTTTACCGCTTCTTCTTACTCCGGTTATTGCTTTTATAACTGGTTTATCAATGAACGGGAGTATAGCATCAAGGTATTGATTTCTTTGTAACATATAATTTATTTTTATTGCAAATATACAAAGTTTTTAGGTTGTAATCGAAAAAAATATATTTTTGTGTAATTGTTTCGGTTATATTAGTTATTTTATTTTACCAAACCCTTTTTCTTCGCATTGAAAATAATGAAATTTATCACAAACAAAAAAGGGGTAAGTCACATTTGGGAAGCAATAGTTTGAAAAGTGGATACAAAAAAGATAGTAACCACATCAGTATAAAACAAGAAACGAAAATCTGTAGTATATAGCAAGGAAAAAAGAACTAAAACATTTCATTTGCAGAGTTTTGTATCAGGATTGTTGCAAAATGGGTTATGTAATTTGGTAAGAAAGGAGAGGAGCAGGATTAGTTTGAAAAATTTAACCCTCTTACATTTGACTTTGGTGATAAGATAAAAATTTAGATTATCATTCTCTTTTTGTTTTTGTAAAATTTGCATTATGTTTCATGGTAATATAAGGGGTAATTTCTGCCCCATATAATAATACAAAAGGAATTTAGGCAAATACCGTTTGCTTACCGAAGGAATTTAGGCAAATTCCTTTGTTGTGCAAAAATATATTTTGCTTCCTGAAATCTGAAATCATTTTTTGTTTTATTTATAAGAAATAACTGCAAATTTCAAATTACCTACTTATCTGGATTTCTAATAAGTGCATTTTCATTGTCGGACTACAATTGTATAAAAAACTTTAGTTTAATAATCGAATTCGTCTCAAAAATCTAATTTTATTGAAATCCAATAGGTTTTATAAACAGATTAAAAATAGATAACCAAACCCAAGAAATGGCTAATATATAAAGATTAATAATTTTTTAGTTTTATGGTAAATTAATAAAAGATAAAAAGCATTATTGTTTAATAAATTTTATGATAATGTTTTGTTTTTCAACTTGAAATTTAAGAAAATAAATACCCTTTTTCAATTCAGTTGTATTTAATCTACATACCTGATTTGCTGAACCATTAAATGTAGTTAGCAGGCTTCCATTGGCATTGTAAAGAAAAACTTCAGTTGCATTTTCAATGGGTATGTTTAAAAAATCTTCAACCGGATTGGGATAAATCCTGAAATCTGGTTTTTTTGTCATTTCATCATCAGAAGTTATAAAAATATGTTGTGAAATAGATTTCAATAAACATCCGTTTGTGTTTTTTGCAATTAAGAAATAATGTCCGTTCTGATTTACATTCAACACATTTGATGTATTATTCGAAAGCCATTGCATATCTTTAAACCAATAATAATAAGGATAATTTCCGGCAATAAGTTGATTATTCTGCCAAAGTAAAACAGGAGTAATGGATTGTAAATTAATATGGGGTAAACTATCGGTAAATGTCTCCCAGGCAATTTGTTTCAATATAGTTGAAGTATTAACAGTTAAACCTCCATTTGCATTGCTAAAACCTGGATTATCCCTGAATATGCATGCATAAATTACATTTGCTGTAAGAAATGAACCAGCCAAAGATTGGTGAGTTTCATCTGCCGACCAGGGATCGATCGCAGGATTTGTTATGATAAGTTTTTTCCAGGCACCTCCTATTGGAGCAATTATCTGTTGCAAGCTATCATTCATAAAATGATAATTGGCTGCTATACGTTCTATCATTTCGATACCCGTATTTCCATAAGGAGGCATGCCATTCTTTAAACCCCAGCCTTCAAACCAAACCATTTTTGCACAAGGATTGTTTTTTAAAACGGAATCTCTTATTTGCTGATGTCCCTGAATTACCAGACTGGTTGAAGAAAATTGTCCGTAATCGAGTACAAAACGTCCCTGATTATCCTGCAAAACCACATAATCCCATTTGTCGGATCGAATATTATCATATACCAAGGGATTATTCATATGTGCCTGCGTACCTTGCGAAATATCACCCACACTTACTCCACCCGGTGCATACATTTGGATTTTAACCTTGTAACCGGCACTATCGGCAATGTTTCTGAACAGATCGGGCATATTTTCTACATAAGTAAAACTATTGCCAATAAATAATACTTTGATTGTATCCTGAGCTTTACAACTTAATGCCAATATAATTACAAAAATGCAAACTATTTTTTTCATCAATTTGTTTTTTTATTATTCAATAACTAATTTTCTGACAACATTATAATCTGTTCCAATAAGTCTGATAAAGTAAAGTCCGCTTGTTTGTCCTTTCATATCAATTCTATTTTGATTTTTAATTTCTGAACGCATCATAATTAGCTTACCTTCAAAATTGTATATCTCAATTCTATCCATGCTTTTTGCCTTTATATTTACAATACCACCAGAAGGATTTGGATAAATTTCAATTTTCGTTTCTTTATCAACATCAGCCATATTTGTGCTAGTAGAACTTATCGGACAATTAATAATATCCCAAAATATAAAATTAGTCTCACAATCTGTCTTGATTAATCTGTTACCCTTGGCTGTGATATAACCTTTATCAGTAGTTTGCTGCCAGAAACGGGGATTTAACGTATCGCTTTTCGAAAAAATTATATTCCCATTCTGATTTATTTCTTTAAAATAATTCAATCCAAACACAGCAAAACCACTATCAGCTGTTTGGGTAATACAAGCATTGCCTTGTCCGAAATTATTAACCCATAACAAATTACCCAAACTATCAGTTTTGAATGCCACCTGATAATAATCAGAATCTTTAACAGCTACAATAAAACCATTATCGGGTGTAATATCCAGATAAGCATTTACATTCCACATTCCCCATGGGAAAGTTTTTGTCCACATTGTATCGCCATTACTATTAAGTTTCAGCAACCATGTTCTTACATCGGGATAAGCAAGAACGCTACCCGCTGCTACAATATATCCTCCGTCTGATGTCTGTCTTACACAACTTGACTGATCTTCACCATATAATTGATATGTTTTATTCCATTTTTCTTTTCCCATACTGTCGGCCTTAACAATATACACATCAGCACTTGTACCGTAATCAGCAGCGTAACCTGTCATCACAAAACCTCCATCCATTGTTGGTTCAACCCATTGCCCCATGCTTCTTTTCGGACGCTCGTAAGTCTTTGTCCATAATGTATCACCGGAATTATTGAGACGCAACAACAAATATTTACTCAAAGGATCCGGTGGATTCTGAGCGCAATTTATACAACTTATATAAACATATCCACCATTATCTAGTTCTCTTACAATGCTTCCTTCAATACACATTCCGTCAAGTTTGGTATAATCATAATTTTTTTCCCATTGAATATTTCCTGCAGAATCTGTTTTTAAAATGTAATGATCATAATTCCAATCATTAATCAAATTATCCCATCTCTGATGATATCCTCCTGCAATATAACCTTTATCTGATGTTTGCCAAACATTTTCAATTACTGTATTTGTCTGATAAGTCTGA
Organism: uncultured Bacteroidales bacterium; assembly: GCA_903936865.1. Lineage (GTDB taxonomy): Bacteria > Bacteroidota > Bacteroidia > Bacteroidales > JACABE01 > JACABE01. Next base: position 4,829 of record CAIZXK010000333.1, read on the forward strand.
TTAAAAACTATTTGAGAATATACATTTTGAGATATAATTACAATAAACAGCAATACAATTTTTTTATACATCTTTTTCATAAAATTATGATTATTAAGTGTTTTGTAGATATTAAAGCTTTACAATTTTTTTAATAATGAAACTTTTATTAGTGTTATAAATTTTCAGGAAATAAATTCCTTTTTTCAAAAAAGATAAATCCAACTTTTGAAATTTTCCTTCAACTTTTTCATCTGAATAAATACTTTCCCCTTCCAGTTCACAAATTTCAATTCTTTGAATTACATCATTTTCTATACTTTCAATATGTATTATATCAACAAAAGGATTGGGATAAACAGCAAAATTATTTGGTTCTGTATTACTTATATTTGTTGAAATAAAATGTATTGTTTTTGTAATGGTATCAGCATCGCAAGAATTTCGGGAAATCAGGCTGACATTATAACTTCCGGTTGAAGGAAAAGTATGAACCGGATTTTGCAATACAGAAGAAGTTCCATCACCAAAATCCCATTTGTAATCTGTTGCCAGTAAGGAACTATCTGAAAACTGATACTGGTTTCCGATTTGCAAATATCCAAAATCAGCAGTTGGTTTAGGATTATATAATCCGATATTCCATAAATCCAGACTATCGAGTACAATTTGTGAAGCAACAGATTGGAAAACGGAAGCATCAGATGGCAAAACATTTCCATAGTAATTTATTCCAACAGCAGTTTGTTTAAAAATACTTGCGAAAAAAGTACAGGCAGCAAGATAGGTGCCATTTTCAGCAGGATGATAATTATCTGTAGAATAAAGTTCAATTGAAGGATAAGACTGAATAAGCTGTCGCCATGCCCAGCCACATGGAACTACAGCTGCTTCCAAAGAATCTGCAATTGTCATATATCCACTGCGAAGGCGTTGCTGCATATCTTCAAAACTATCAGTACCACCATTTTGCAATATACCCAAATCTCCGTATTTATGAGCCCAGGTCATAAAAAACATAGTACGTGTGCAAAGCCAGTTGCTATGTATTATGCTGTCGAGTGCAATGGCATAAGGATACATCATGGTATCACGCTCAGGAATAAAAGATGGTATCTGGCTCTGTTCCTGCAATATAACAAAATTCCAATGCTTTTCGTTTATTTTCTGGGTGGTAGCAGGATTTTGCAGATGCATCTGTAAAGTTGCGCCTCCCATTGTTAAATTATCAACATAAACAATTCTCCCTGCTTTAGTGGCAAGCTGATAAAATGTTTGTGGTAAATCATTTACAAAAGTATGGCTATTACCTATAAACAAAATTCTGGTAGTATCCTGAGCCTGTAAAAAGCTACTTATAGCAATTGTAAAATATAAAAATATTAAATTTCTGATTTTCATTACTTATGCGAAATGATTAGTTTTTTAATTATTTTTTCAGTTTCGGTAATTAATTCGATAAAATAAACTCCGCTTTCATATTTATCTGAATTAAACCGTAACTGATGTTTACCCTTTTCTTTAACTTCGCTTACTAAACAATTTGTTTTTTTACCGTTTTCATCATACAAATTAATCAAACACAATCCTTTTGAAGCGAGGTAATAATCTATTTCTGCTTCTTTTTTTACCGGATTTGGAAAAATATTTAATTGATTATCTGCTTTAGATAAATAATTGTTTTCATCATTACTTAATATACTTCCATTGGTGGTTTTATACATTTTTCCGTCATTACCCGCTACAAATCCTGTGTCAGGTGATGTAAAAAAAGAAGTCCACATTGCTGTTATACCAAAACTGGTATCAGATTTCCAGTTTACACCTCCATTTGTTGTATAAAGCAGATTTCCATCCATTTGTGCAGCCCATCCACGGTTTATATCCGAAAACCAAATTGTACCAATTATTGTTGAATTGGGAGTAGTTATATTTGTCCATGTTTCACCACCATCGGTTGTTTTAATAATTTTGCCAAAATCGCCGGCAGCATAGCCAATATTTGCATTAATAAAATGCATAGTAAACAAATCGGCTGTAATTCCACTATTTTTTATTACCCATGTATTACCGCCATCTGTAGTTTTAAGAATTCTACCTCCCTGTCCAACAATAATTCCTGTTGTCGGCGAAATAAAATCAATCATATAAAGTATCATTGTAGTATTGGATGTAATACTATTCCATGTATTTCCTCCATCAGAAGTTTTAAGTATAGTGCCGTTTTCGCCAACAATTATTCCTGATGTTGTTGAAAAGAAATAGGCACTGTTCAGATAATTGGTAGTTCCGCTTTGTTGAGAAACCCAAGTATTACCACCATCAGCTGTTTTTAATATTTTACCATCCCATCCTACTGCCCAACCGTATGTTGTAGTTGGGAAAAAACATCCGTATAAACTGTTTAATACATTGCTTGCTTGTACATTCCAAGTATTGCCTCCATCAACAGATTTCATAATCAAACCATCCTGCCCTACAACCCAGGCTATCTGATTTGTTGGAAAACTTAAAGAAAACAAACTGGTGGAAGTTCCGGTATTTACAGGATTCCATGTATTTTGTGAAAATAAAGTTGAAAACTGAAAAACTAAAATAAAAAATATTGTCTTTTTCATCTATTTATATAATGATATTTATTTGTACATATGGAACTCGCCAAATAAACATTCTCTTGTGTGAGAATATTTTCTCATGGCTCGTTTCATCTGTTTATTTTTTTATTAATTTAACTGTCAGATGGAACTCGCCAAATAAACATTCTCTTGAGTGAGATTATTTTCTCATGGCTCGTTTCATATAAAAATATAAGATTTAATGTTAAAATAATAAATAAATTATCTTTTATCTTCAATATTTAATTCAATTTATTGCATTTTAATACTTAATAAATTTCAAAAAATATTGGGTTTCAGCAGAAAACACTTTCACAAAATAAACTCCTTTAGCAAAATCTTTAATATCAATTCTATCATTCTTAATGTCAGCAAACATTTCTTCTAATAAAATCTTACCTTCAATATTTTGTATTGTTACAATTGAATTTATATCTGTAATACCTTCAATTTTAATATAATCTGTTGAAGGGTTCGGATAAATAATTAATGCCTTATTATTCACATCTTGAATACCAACATCATTTAATGTTGTAAAGCTTGAAATTGCTGACCATGTACTTGTGTCAGATGGAATAGTACTGCAAATAGCTTTTACTTGATAGTTATATGCTGTATTTTTAATTAATCCCGAAAGCGACAGTGTATCATTAGACGATGTAACAGTAGTCCATGAAGTTGAAGATGATGACTTATATTTAACACTGAAATTTACAGCATTACTTGTCCATCGTATTTTTGCAGTAGTAGTATTAATATTAAAAGCAGTTAATAAAGTTGGTGTTGCACACGGAGTAGGTGTTGTGCTATTTTTCTCTATAATATAATATAGGGTATTATTCATATCAATATCATTCCATTGACCGGCATATCCATATGGCCATGAACCCATTGCAAGTCCTAAAGCATCCTGATCGTTCTGCCAAAAGAAGTTATCTGGTTCACAATAGATATTACAACCCCAATTTGTATACGCTCCGCCAACAGCAGCCCCTCCGCCGTTGCCAGCTGTTCCCTGCCCTGTATAAAAAGGCGACATTAACGGGCTTCCCTGCCAATACCAAACTCCTTCTGTAATTGCATCAGAACCACCAGTCCATATATAAGATGCTCCACCACCATCTGTTACTGGATAGTAATTTGGATTAATATTAGCGGCTGTACTCAACATTAATTGTCCCATGATGTAATTTTTTTCAGATGCACTATCAATAGCAACTAAGTATCCGCCTCTTTCCTGAGCACATAATTTAGCATCTGTCCAGCTTTTGAGTTCTTTAACAACTTCATAGGTATGGCCTCCATACGTAAAAGTATAAATGTTTACTGTTTGAGCACATTGTGCTGAAATTTTAATAAATGGCAAAAGAAATAATGCCATTAAAATAAATAGATTTTTTTTCATTTTGAATTTTTGTAAATAGATAAAATTAATTTTTCTCATAGACATTTCTAATTTATTTAAGTTGCTTGCTATGAACTAAATATTAGATTAAATATCAGTTAAGTATTGATTTTTTACACTGCATATTGTTTTCTATTCTTTCCAGTCTTTTACAGCATTTTTATAATCATTTGTGTAACCGAAATGTGCTGTAAAAATATATTCTACATTTTCTAATTTTGTAATCTTTGAAATAGACTTCGTTGCCAATTCATGATCCAAATCAAAAAAATTTACTGATTTACCAATTTTTCCATCATTTAAACTTAAAATATCACCTGTAAACAAATATTTTTCATTTACTTGCAAACAGATTGATCCTGTTGTATGCCCTTCGGTTAATATTGTAAATGAGTTTTCGTTTCCAATTTTCAATGATTGTTTGTCGTCGAGTAAAATAAAATCATTTCTGCTAATCTTGTTATTTACTCCGGGTATTTTTTGTGCTTCACCGTTTAGCATTTTGATTTCCTGTTTAGATATGTAAAGCTTAGCATTTTTAAACAATGGGATTCCTGCCACGTGATCCATATCAGAATGTGTGAGTATAACTGCAATAACGGAATCGGGGTTGATATTCAATTTCTTGAGTTCAGCAGATATCACATCAATATCTTTTCCTGCATCTATTGCTATGTACTTTCCACCATCCTGTATAAGAAACATGTTTACAAATTCATCTTTAACAGCGAAAATATTATCAACTATTTTTCCTGTTATAGTTGGGTGCATTTTTTTGGTTTCTGAGTTAAATTTATATAAGAAACCACCAATAATTATTATAACCACAAGGAATAGTATTCCGAATCCATAAAGAGTAAATTTTAATTTTTTGTTCATTGTCTTTTTTTTTAATTTTATTACAAAGGTATAACATCAAATATATTAAAACATTAACAAAAGATAAGAAATTTAGCTTTATAATTTTTTCTTTGAAACCCGATTTCTTATTCTACTTAACGAAACTGGCGTAACACCTATAAATGAAGCTATTTGGTGTTGTGGAATTCGTTGCAAAAGTTCAGGTCTTTCTTTCATAAGTGTTAAATATCTTTCTTCAGGACTATTCAAAAGATAGGAAATAAACAAATCGTGTAACAATACAAATCTTTGTTCAATAGCTTTTCTGATAAACTCGTTCATTTTCGAAAAAACTTCATACAAAGTCTCTTGCGATTCATGTGTAAGAATTAGAACTTCACAATCTTCTAATGTCTCAATTGCAACTTTACTAGGTTTTCGGGAAAGAAAACTATCATAAGAACCTGCAAACATATTTTCTGTAAAAAAATATGTTGATAGTTCTTCACCGTTCTTTTCGCAATATAATCTAATGCAACCTTTTATTAAAAAGAAAACTTCGTTTGAAATTTGACCCGAATGTAAAAGTAGTGTTTTCTTTTTAATGCTTTTAAATTCAAAGTAATTTAATACAATTTCCAAATCACTGTCATTAAAACCAGTAAAATGTTTGAAAGAATTTATATAACTTAAATAATTCATTATTTTTATTTCTGTTATTCTATGATTATAAACTAAAAATTAATAAGTAAATTTCATTATTCGTTTATAATTTAAATTTTAATAAATTTCAAAAAATATTGGTTTTC
>CAIZXK010000334.1 GCA_903936865.1 uncultured Bacteroidales bacterium
AAATACTTTTTCAAAATTCATACGTTTTTGGAAAGAAGATCTTCCAATTGCAACATATAGAGCAAGAAAAGCTTTCCTTTTATCCTTTCTCATATTTTCGCTTGCATTTATTATAGGAATATTATCAAGTGCAAATGATGCTGATTTTTCAAAAACCATTTTAGGCGAAGAATACATAAAGCAAACACTGGTTAATATCCAAAAAGGTGATCCAATGGCTATATATAAGAAAGAGGCCGCTTTTGACATGTTTTTTTCTATTACTTTTAATAACTTACTGGTAGCTTTCCGCACTTTTATTTTTGGAGTTTTCTTATCTTTAGGAAGTGTTATGGCTCTATTATATAATGGGATAATGGTTGGTGTTTTTCAATATTTTTTTATTGAAAGAGGATTGTTTTGGGAATCTTTTTTAACAATATGGCAGCATGGAACACTCGAAATATCTTCCATAATCATTGCTGGTTCAGCTGGTTTGGTTATGGGGAAAGGCTTGGTTTTTCCACAAACCTTATCCAGATTCGTTTCTTTTAAGTTATCTGCTAAAAGAGGATTAAAAATAATGGCTGGAATAGTTCCAATACTTATTTTTGCAGCCTTTATCGAAAGCTTTTTTACAAGATATACCAATGCACCAGATTGGATAAGAATCTTAGTCATTGTTTTTTCATTGGCTTTTATTTTGTTTTATTTTGTATGGTTTCCCTATATTCAACATAAAAACCCAAAAATAAGCAAATCTGAAGAAGAAACACTTTCAGCAACTGAATATGAACCTATTAATAGATTCATTTCTTATTCAAATCAGGAACTCACAAGTAATACCTTTAAATTTATAAAAGAAAGATTTTCAAAAATAAGTAAGCTAGTTTTTTCATTAAGTTTTCTTTCAGTTTCAACTATTTGCTTATATATTTATTTTAATAAAAATGCAGATTTTGAAATTCAGACAGCATTCTTCAAAGGAGCTTCAGATTTCTTTGATTATAAAGAGTTGGCAATATTGTTTTTTATTAACATTTTACTCTATACAATTATAGGATTATGGAATCTTCAATATATATCCGGTTATTTTAATATAGATAATAAAATCTCAAAACTTACAATTGCAAAATTATTTACTACTCATTTGCTGGTTGCTGTTCTTATAAATATTGGATTTTTCATAAATCCAGTTTTAGGAATATTAATTATGATTACAATAATACCTGTATTGGAATTTTTATTATTCACATCTTATATTGAAAACATTCCGTTCTACCTTAGTTTTTCAAAAGCTTTTGAATTATTAAAACATTCATGGACAAAACTTTTGGGCTTGTATATAAAGTTACTTTTATTTGGTTTTGCCTTACTTTATTTGATTTCCCTTGATTTAATCTGGCAACTTTTCGAACTGATAATGTGGAATATATATTTACGTGAAGATTTCTATTATATATTAAACTTTTTTGTAAGATTATTTGTAACTCTTTCCTTTATTTTATTCATTTTCAATATTATAAAAGATGGTATTTACTTGTTTTATTTTTCAGCAAAAGAAGCTTCAACCGCATTTAATCTGAAAGAAAGAATTAATCATATTGGAAAAAGAAAAAGAATTTATGGATATGAAATTGAAAATAATCATTTTAAATTATAATCATTGAGAAATACAAAGAACAAATTTATAATTTTAGATTTATACAATCAGCTCAATTTTAGCATGTTGATTGCTCTTGTCGCTTTTTGTATCTTATTACTTGGCAATAACAACAATGTAATTGCTTCAAAAAATGATTCATTACAATTAAATGAAAAAAAATGGAAGAAAATTTCAAAAGAGGTCGATTATTCAGAAAATTATTTGGAATCACAAAAAAACAACTCATACACAAATAACACATTTTCATTCAATTGGTTGAAAAGTGATTTGATTAGGAATATTTTTACGATTATTATAATAGGAATACTGGCATTCCTTCTCTTCAAAATCATTAAACATTCGATTTTAAACCTAAATAAAAAAATTGAACATAAAAATACATATCAAGTCTTTGACGAAAATTCGGTTAGTAATGATTCAGACCTTAGTAAAATTTTAAAAGATGTGTTATCAGAAAATAAATACAAATTAGCTATAAGAATCAGGTTTCTTATGATTTTAAAGTATTTAATTGAAAAAGAATACATTAAATGGGAAATTGACAAAACGAATGTTGATTATTTAACTGAAATGCATAACCAAAAAGAATATGCTGAATTTGAATACCTTGTAATAATTTACGAAAGAATATGGTTTAGTGATGTTGAAGTCAGCTTAAACGATTTCAATATTTTAAATGTTTTTTTTACTAATTTCACGACTAAACCCACTAATTATGAATAGCAAAAGGTTAATTATTTTAATTATATTATTGGTAATTGGAATCTTTGGTGTTTTCATTTACCGATATTTTACCGAAAGAATACCAAAATACAAATGGAACGAAAGTTACAATTTTAAAAGTATTGAGCCTTATGGAACACAATTTCTGTATAGATTATTAAATGAAGATAACAATGTTAAGATAATAAAAAAATCATTAGTTACTCAACTGCCTTTAATAGAAACAAAAGCAAACTATTTTTTTATTGGAAATTACTTTTCAGAAGATACTGCTGATATTAAACAGTTGCTTTCTTTTGTTGAAATTGGGAACAAGGCATTTTTATACACTAAATATATTCCTGATTTTCTGTGGAAAAATATAACACAATATAAAGTTTCCTATTTTGAAAAAGATAGTATTTTTGCAACTATAAATTTCCCTCATGATACATCTTCACTTGTTTTTAACTATCGTTTTTTTAAAGAAGATAAAATATATAGCTGGAATTTTGTTGATTATACATTTTTTACAGACACTTTAACTTTACAGGATAATTTTATACCATTAGCATATTTCAATGATGATATATGCTATTTCTCTGTAAAATATGGAAAAGGAGAATTATTCTTTCATACAATTCCGTTACTTTTTACTAATTATCATATAATTAGAGAAGCTGGTTTCAAAAATGCTCAAAAATGTATGAAATACTTCAATAAAGGCGATATATATTTTGATGAAAAAAAACAATTTTTATCGGATCCTGCTTTTTTCAAAACTTCAGAATCAAGTCCTTTAAGATATATTCTTTCACAAAAAAGTTTTAGATGGGCATGGTATTTAGGACTTGCATTAATTATAATTTATTTAGTTTTCCGATCAAAACGGGAACAAAGAATTATACCTGTAATAAATAAACCACAGAACACTACATTGGAATTCAACAAGGCAATAAGTGTATTATATTACCAATCGAATGATATTTCAATAATTGCAGAAGAAATGATGAAGATGTTTTTACTTTTCTTAAAAAATAAATTTGCAATAAATGTTGAGTTAAATAAATATAACGAATCTTTGGAATTAATATCAAAACGTTCAGAGATTAAAAAAGATTTGATTAATGAAATATTTACTAATAATATTAAAACATCTTATGGTGATAAGAAAAATAAAGAAAATCTTATAATTTTACATAAATCAATAGAATATTTTTATAAAAACTGTAAATAATGACAGAAGATAGTAATTTAGGAAACAATTTGCAATCAGATGAATTGCAAGGGGAAAACAAATTATCGTTTGAAATTCAACCGATTAATTCAGAAACTTTGTTTGTAAAAAAAATTACCGATAACGTTAGAGAAGAAATGCAGAAAGTAATTATTGGACAAAGCGATTTAATTGAGAATATGATTGTTGGCTTGTTTTCAGGTGGTCATATATTATTGGAAGGAGTACCAGGAGTTGCAAAAACATTATTGGTTAAATTAATGGCTAAAACAATTAATGTTGATTTTAAAAGAATACAGTTTACTCCGGATTTAATGCCTTCTGATGTAGTTGGAACTACCGTATTCAACATGAAAACTTCTGACTTTTATTTTAGGCCAGGTCCTGTATTTTCAAATTTCATTTTAGTTGATGAAATAAATCGTGCTCCTGCAAAAACACAAGCTGCATTATTTGAAGTAATGGAGGAACATCAGATTACGATTGATGGAGAAACACATATTTTGGGATTTCCATTATTTATTGTAGCTACACAAAATCCTATAGAACAAGAAGGAACTTACAAATTACCTGAAGCTCAACTGGATAGATTTATTTTTAAATTAAATGTAAACTATCCTGAACTCTCACAGGAATTAAGCATTTTGCAAAGATTTAAAGAAGATTTTGACGGTAAAGTTACAGCTGAAGTCAAACCTGTTTTCAATGTAGAAGATCTAAAAAAATGTATAGAAATTATTGAAAAAGTACAAATTAAGGATGAGTTACTGGAGTATATTGCAAAATTAGTATGTGAAACCCGTAATTCAGGAGATTTATTTTTAGGAGCTTCACCAAGAGCCTCATTAGCAATTATGAAAGCCTCAAAAGCAAAAGCAGCCATAAAAGGACGTGATTTTGTAACTCCTGATGATATTAAAAACATTCTCTATTCAGTTTTAAATCATCGTATAATAATGAATCCAGAAAGAGAAATTGAAGGTGTTGAAATATCAGATGTTATTAATAATATCATTCATAAAATAGAAGTCCCGAGATGATTCGGATATTAAAAACTTTAAATTTTACCAATCGGTTTTTTCTGATTTATTCAGGAATTATTCTTGCTTTTGCCATTTCATTTTTCCTGAAATGGATGTTTCCTATAGCACAAACATTACTTGTAATTGCTTTATTAATAAGTGTATTGGATACTTTTATACTATTTTCCAGAAAAACAATAGTAGAGGCAAACCGAAATCATGCAACTATGCTTTCATTGGGCGATAAAAACAAAATCTTTATTCAGATTCAAAATAAAAGTGAAATTAAACTTAGTATCAAAGTAATTGATGAATTACCTGAACAATTGCAAATCAGAGATTTTGCAATGTTTATTATTTTAGCAAAAAGAGAAATAAAAAAACTTGAATACGAGATTTTTCCTACGTCCAGAGGAAATTTTCAATTTGGTAATATTAATATTTTTGCTCGAACAAGCGGGGGATTATTTTACCGTAAATTTAGTTTTGATCTGAAATCTGAAGTAGCTGTTTTCCCTTCCATCATTCAAATGAAGAAATACGAATTAAATGCAATTAAATCTTCATCTCATTTTGTAGGATTGAAAAAGATAAGACAAATTGGACACAGCTATGAATTTGAACAGATTAAAAATTACATTCCAGGTGATGACAACAGGAGTGTAAATTGGAAAGCAAGTGGCAGATGTGGTGAACTTATGGTTAATCAATATGAACAGCAACGTTTACAGCAAGTATACTCTATCATAGACAAAAGCCGATCAATGAAAATGCCTTTCAATGGATTAAGCTTATTGGATTATGCTATAAATACAAGCCTGGTAATTTCAAATATTGCATTACAGAAATATGATAAAGCTGGATTGTTAACGTTTACAGATAAGTTAGGAAGTGTAATAAAGGCTGATAATCGAAAAAGCCAACTTACTAATATAATACATGCACTTTACAATGAAAAAGAACATTCTTTGGAAGCCAATTATGAATTAATGTATTCCGGAATTAGAAACTTGATAAAAGGAAGAAGTTTGATTTTTTTATATACAAATTTTGAAAGCACATATGCTTTAGAAAGAGTTCTTCCGATATTACGAAAAATCAATAAATTGCACTTATTAGTTGTTATGTTTTTTGAAAACACTGAATTAAAAGAACTTGCAGAAAAGGATTGCATTACAACCATGGATATTTACTCACAAACAATTGCAAGAAAGCAAATTATGGAAAAAACAGTTATACAGCAGGAATTATTAAAATTCGGTATTCAGACAATAAAATCAAAACCTGAAGAATTATCAATTAATACGATTAATAAATATTTAGAACTTAAGGCAAGGGGGATGATATAAATTTGAAAGCTTTTTGATGATTTTTATTAAAAAAAAGCCTAAAAAAACACATTAATTGGAATTTGTTTTTGCATTTTACAAGCAAATTAATACAAACAACTTAATATCAGACAACTTAAAAGACAAAAAAAATAAAATATTTTTTTTGTGAAATCAAATGTTTTTGTATCTTTGCAATCCGTTTCACAAGTGAGAAATGAAAGCAGTGAAGGCAAACCTTAAAAAGGTTAGTTTTTAAAAAAACAAAGCCCAAGGAGAGATGGGTGAGTGGCTGAAACCAACAGTTTGCTAAACTGTCGTACTGGGTAACTGGTACCGGGGGTTCGAATCCCCCTCTCTCCGCCAACGTTCTTTAAATTATCGGGGTGTAGCGTAGCCCGGCTATCGCGCCTGCTTTGGGAGCAGGAGGTCGCAGGTTCGAATCCTGCCACCCCGACTTAATAAACAAAACAAAAATTGGAACTTAGTGTTCCTTTTTTTTATCCAAAGAATCGGTTCCGTAGCTCAGTTGGATAGAGCAACAGCCTTCTAAGCTGTGGGCCACTGGTTCGAATCCAGTCGGAATCACCAAAA
>CAIZXK010000335.1 GCA_903936865.1 uncultured Bacteroidales bacterium
AGATTGATAAAAACATGTTATTATTAATATTAAATATGAGTCAGTATATCAATAAGTTGAATATATGTTGAAATTTTAAAATAGCAAAATATTGATTTTTAAAATCAAAATTATAAGCATAAAAAAAGCCTGCATTTAAAACGCAGGCTTTTTTTAATAGAATTGATAATTATTCTGGATGAATTGCTTCAACCGGACATACATCTGCACAAGAACCACAGTCAGTGCAAACATCTGCATCAATTTTATAGATGTCTCCTTCAGCAATTGCTTCTACTGGACATTCATCAATACAAGTACCGCAAGCAGTACAATCATCAGAAATTTTATAAGCCATAATAATTAATTATTTAAATAGTTAAATTAAGAGTGCAAATATATTTCATTAATTGATAACAAGAAAAAAAAATGCAAATTTTTAATTATTCTAAATAACAAAATTGTCTTTATTGATTGATATATAGATTTATAGGTCTGTTTTTTAATTTCAAAAAAAATTTTTTATTTTTAATTCTGTAATTGTATCTATACGTATGAATTCTTGTTTTATTTACAATACTTCGTTATACTTTTATAAGTCTCGGATATCGAGAACCTTGACAAAGTTGCAATTGTTTCTATAAAATATTAATAATCAGTTAATTAATCTTTTGCAGGAATAAACGTTGTCAAAGTGTAATAAACTATTCATTTAAGTATTCTTATTATTTAAATCATTTATAATTAAGGTATTTTTATTTATTTATTTTAAAAAAATCTTTTTGGTTAATAAAAAATCAATTACTTTTGTGAAAAATTTCACACTGTTAATCTATAAACAATAACAACATGAAACCATCACATATTGAGCACATTGGCATAGCCGTAAAAAACCTGGAAGAAACAATTAAATACTATGAAAGTGTTTTAGGATTGGAATGTTACTCTGTTGAAGAAGTAAAAGACCAAAAAGTTAAAACTGCTTTTTTTATGGTTGGACAAACCAAGATAGAATTACTGGAGTCAACAGACACTGAAGGACCCATCGGAAAATTTATTGAAAAGAAAGGCGAGGGAATTCATCATTTAGCTTTTGCTGTAAAAGATATTGACAATATGTTAGTGGAAACTGAGGCAAAAGGAATTCAATTGATAGATAAAACTCCACGCAAAGGTGCTGAAGGCTTGGATATTGCTTTTCTGCATCCAAAATCTACTTTTGGAGTACTAACCGAATTGTGCGAAAATAAAAACAAATAACATATTAACACATAATAAATTACAAAATGGCAATTGAGGACAAAATCAAGGAGCTACTTGATAAAAGAGTATTGGCAAAATTGGGTGGAGGACAAAAGCGTATTGATTCTCAACACAAAAAAGGAAAGCTAACCGCAAGAGAACGTATTGATTTACTCTTAGATGAAGGTAGTTTCGAGGAATTCGATATGTTTGTTACACACAACTGTCACGATTTTGGTTTGGAAAACGAAAGTTATATGTCAGACGGAGTCGTTACTGGTTACGGTACTATCGATGGTAGATTGGTCTATGTTTTTTCACAGGATTTCACAGTTTTTGGTGGATCTTTATCTGAAGCTTATGCTCAGAAAATATGTAAGTTATTGGATAAAGCCATGAAAATGGGAGCACCGGTAATTGGAATTAACGATAGCGGTGGAGCCCGTATTCAGGAAGGTGTAAAAAGTTTGGGTGGTTATGCCGAAATTTTCCAGCGGAATATCATGGCTTCAGGTGTTATTCCTCAGATTTCAGCTATTTTCGGACCATGTGCCGGAGGAGCTGTTTATTCTCCTGCATTAACTGACTTTATTTTTATGACCAAGAAAAACAGCTATATGTTTGTTACGGGTCCTAAAGTTGTTAAAACAGTAACTGGTGAAGTTGTAACTGATGATGAATTAGGTGGAGCATCTGTACATGGTTCAAAATCAGGCGTTACGCATTTTGTAACCGAAGATGAACAGGAAGGCATCCTGATGATTCGTAAATTGTTAAGTTATTTACCTCAAAATAATCTGGAAGAAGCTCCTTTAGCTCATTGTGATGATCCGATCAATCGCTTGGAAGATTCTTTAAATTATATTATTCCTGAAAATCCAAACAAACCGTATGATGTAAAAGACGTAATACATGCCATTGCAGATTATAATGAATTTGTTGAGGTTCATCGTAATTATGCACAAAATATTGTAATCGGTTATGCCCGATTTAATGGTGTTTCTGTTGGTATAGTTGCAAACCAACCAAGTTATCTTGCTGGTGTATTGGATATTAATGCAAGCCGCAAAGCTGCCAGGTTTGTCAGATTCTGCGATGCTTTTAACATTCCGGTTCTTACGTTGGTTGATGTACCCGGATTTTTACCTGGCACTGCCCAGGAATATGGCGGAATTATTACAAATGGTGCAAAACTATTATATGCTTATGGTGAAGCTACCGTTCCAAAGATTACAGTTATCCTGCGAAAAGCTTATGGTGGAGCTTATGATGTTATGAGTTCTAAGCACTTGCGTGGAGATATCAACTATGCATGGCCAACAGCTGAAATTGCAGTTATGGGACCAAAAGGTGCAATTGAAGTTTTAAACTCAAAACAAATTGCTGCCATTGAAAACCCAGTAGAAAGAGAAGAATTTATCCGTAAAAACGAACAGGAATACAAGGATAAGTTTGCAAATCCTTATAATGCTGCAAAGTATGGCTATATTGATGACGTAATTGAACCACGCAATACCCGATTCAGAGTAATTCGTGCTTTACAGTCATTGGCTACCAAAAAGGATGTGAATCCTCCCAAAAAACATGATAACTTACCTTTATAATAACTAAATACATCAATAAAGTTTATTAAAATGAATAAAAATAAATTGTATTTAGGTTTGATCGTAATTCTAGTATCAGCATTATTCTCAAAAGCTTATGCTATTGAGGAAGCCAATGCTGTAAAAGCAGATTCTGTAATAATGATTGAAAAAACCATTACTCAAAACCTTATCAAACAAGGACAAAATGGGATTCAAACACAGAATGTGGTTTACGATGAAAAAAACAAGGTGTTCTATGTTATCAATATCAATAATAATTCATTGGATATTATTGATTATTCAGATATTGATTCTTTACGGTTTATAAGCAAGATTGATTTAAGTGCTTATGGAAAAAAACCTGTAGCTGTGGCTTTTGCAGATAAAAAAATTGCGGTAGCCACACAAAATGAAAATGCTGTTGATAGTGGCAAAGTTGTATTTTTTAGTGCAAACGGTGATTTTATCAATTCATTTTCAGTTGCACCAAGTGTTAGTGGAATTTCATTTGATGACGCTGTTAAAAAAGTATATGTTTCTAATTTTTATAAATTAGGTTATAAAATAAATGTGATTGATTATGCAAATGGAATTGGAAATCTTACAAATGCTAATTTTAAAACCTTAACCTATGAAAAAGAAAAAGCTGCTGATGCTTTTATTATTTTAGATCCAAGTGGTATTGGAATGACAATGATTGCAATGAGTGTAGTTTTTGTAGCTTTAATATTTCTATATCTTGTATTTAGATTTATAGGAAAGCTAAACACAGCACATAGCAGGAAAAAGGCATTATTAAAACAAGGCAAGGTTGAAGAAGCTTCAAAAATAAGCGAAGATGCTCCTGGAGATGTTTATGCTGCTATTGCCATGGCTTTGCATATTTACCAAACACAACTGCATGATGAGGAAAATACGGTAATTACTATGGAGAAAGTAGCAAGAAGCTATTCTCCATGGAGTTCGAAAATATACGGTTTACGTCAATACCACAAAAATTAATTTATCATTAAGCTTTAAAAAAAATCACATGAAAAAATTTAAATTCACAATAAATGGAAATCAATACGAAGTTGATATAAACGGTATTGAAGAAAATATTGCACAAATAGAAGTTAATGGAACTCCTTACGAAGTTACGTTGGACAGGGAAATAAAACAAACAAAAACACCAAAGTTGATGCGTTCTGTTTCAATTCCATCTACAGACTCTCATCCTTCAGTTGCAAAAACCAGTAGTCCTTCAGCTCCGAAAGGTGGTGGAAACATAAAATCTCCACTACCAGGCGTAGTACTTGATTTACATGTAAGAGAAGGAGATATGGTAAAAGCGGGACAAAAACTCTTAACCCTGGAAGCTATGAAAATGGAAAACAATATTGAATCGGATAAAGATGGAAAAGTTGTTTCAATTAAGGTAGGAAAGGGAGATAATGTAATGGAAGGTGATATATTAATAGTTATAGGAGAATAATAGTATGCATGAGTCACAGAGTTTTCTTACTTTTCTAATCGACCATTTGCAGCAGTTCTTTCAATATACTGCCTTTGCAAATTTTACGCTCGGTCATGTCGTAATGATTTTGGTTGGTCTTGCATTTATTTATCTGGCTATTGCCAAAGAATATGAACCAATGTTATTAATACCTATTGGATTTGGGATTTTAGTTGGAAACGTTCCATTTTTCCCTGGCCTCCAAATTGGTATATATGAAAACGGCAGTGTGTTGAACTATTTGTACTTTGGTGTAATGCAAGGTATTTATCCTCCATTGATTTTCCTCGGTATTGGGGCAATGACAGATTTTTCTGCACTTATTTCTAATCCAAAATTAATGCTTATTGGAGCAGCAGCTCAATTAGGTATCTTCGGTGCTTATGCAGCTGCTTTAGCGTTGGGATTTACTCCTTCCGAAGCTGGTGCAATAGGAATTATAGGTGGAGCTGATGGCCCTACAGCAATCTTTTTGGCATCGAAACTTGCTCCAGAATTACTTGGTGCAATTGCGATTTCTGCATATTCTTACATGGCTCTGGTACCTGTAATTCAACCACCTGTAATGCGATTACTTACAACGAAAAAGGAAAGAGTTATCCGCATGAAACCACCACGTCAGGTATCTAAATTAGAAAAGATACTTTTCCCGATTGTCGGTTTAATGCTTACGACATTTATCGTTCCTTCGGGTATGCCTCTGTTAGGTATGCTTTTCTTCGGAAATTTACTTAAAGAGAGCACGGTAACCAAGCGGTTGGCTGATACTGCAAAAGGACCTATGATTGATATTGTTACCATTTTAATTGGATTAACCGTTGGTGCTTCCACACAAGCTACTACTTTTTTAACTCCAAAATCCGTAGGTATCTTTGCATTGGGAGCGGCTTCCTTTATTATTGCAACTTTTGGTGGTGTAATGTTTGTTAAAATCATCAACTTATTCCTCAAGGAAGGTAATAAAATAAATCCGCTTATTGGTAATGCAGGGGTTTCTGCAGTTCCTGATAGTGCACGGGTATCTCAGGTGGTTGGCTTGGAATACGACAAAACCAATCACTTACTGATGCATGCGATGGGACCAAATGTTGCTGGTGTTATCGGAAGTGCAGTTGCTGCAGGGGTCTTGCTTAGCTTCTTATATTAAGATTTTTATATTTAATTTGAAAACCACACAATTATTAAAAAGCTTGTTGCATTTATTGTAGCAAGCTTTTTTTATTGTAATTTTGGATTCTAAATTATTCAAATTGAAAAACTGCTTTTTTTATATACTGCTTTTTTTATATACTGCAAATCAATTGCATTCGCAAAATTGCAATTGTACGGTCAGCATTCCATCCACACAATTAATTGTAGATGGAAATAACTATACTATCCAGCCCGGAGATACCGTCTGCTTACTGGCAGGAAACAGAGATTATCTGAAACTAACTAATTTTCATGGTGATTCGTTAAATTATATCGTTTTTATAAATTGTGGTGGTACTGTTAAAGTGCAAAATAATTATCATCTCTATGGAATTTCAATAACAAAATCTTCCTTTTTCAGATTTACCGGTTCTGGTTCTGATACAATAAAATATGGAATAAAAATAGCTGAAACACAAGCCAATATGAATGGTCTAAGTATTAGTGATAAAAGTACTGATTATGAAATTGACCATATTGAAGTTGGAAATGCAGGATTTGCTGGTATTATGGCAAAAACAGATCCTGTTTGTGATTTGAGTTCTAATTATGGTTATTTTACACAATATAAAACTTCTATACACGATAATTATATTTATAATTCAGGCGGTGAAGGGATGTATATCGGTCATTCCTTTTTTAGTGGCTATCCTACTACTTGCAATACGATGCCCGACACACTTTATCCTCATGAAATAAAGGGATTAAGGGTGTATGATAATTTTATTGAAAATTCACATTGGGATGGTATTCAGGTTGGTTGTGCAACCGAAGATTGTGAGATTTTTGGGAATACCATCAAAAATTATGGAACTGATTTTGTAAATGGTCAAAACTCGGGTATTCAAATAAGTGGAGGAACTACAGGTAGCTGTTATAATAATTTTATTTTGAATGGAAGTGGCAATGGAATTAGCATTTTTGGATTAGGTAATAATTTGTTTTTCAATAATGTAATTTTAAATTCCGGAAGAAATTACTACCCTTCCGATCCTTCCAAAAAAGTGTATGGAATTTTTTGTGATGATAGAACTACAATTCCCGGATTACCTTTTAATTTTATAAACAATACAATTATTAATCCTAAAACAGATGGAATAAGAATTTACAGTTTGTTGAGCAATAACAATAAGTTTTACAATAATATAATTATAAATCCGGGGTCTTTTGGAAGTTATTCCAATAACAATCAGAGTTATATTTATCTTTTAACGGGTGTAAATGCTGGTTTGTCAAACAATTACTTCGATATTAATATGAAAAACATTAAATTCATCGATACCTTGCAGTATAACTTTAAGTTAACTGAGTTTTCCCCAGCTAAAGATGCAGGTATGGATGTATCCGGTTTTGGAATAAACTTCGATTTCGATAATTATCCCCGGCCTTATGCTTCAGGTTTCGATATTGGTGCTTTTGAATATTATCCCGGAAATGCTGTTAATGAATATATTGATAACAGGAATGTCCTGATTTTGCCAAATCCGAATAAAGGAATTTTCAACTTGATTTTGAAAGAACTTGATAGTAAAATGAAATATAAAATAAAGATAATAAATCAATTAGGTGCTTCAATTTATGAAAGTGAATTTATATTTAAAGAAAATCAATTTATTGACATTTCAAAAACTGCAAAAACCGGATTATATTTCATAATTTTACAATCTGAAAATTATCGGATTATTAAAAAACTGATTATTCAATAAATACTTTATTTGCATGTTAATTATAGGTATAGCCGGAGGCTCGGGTTCAGGAAAAACAACGGTAGTAAAAAAAATAATAAAAAGTTTACCAAAAGATTCAGTCTCTGTTATTTCACAGGATTCTTATTATAAAGATAATGGACATAAATCTGCTGAAGAAAGAGCTAAAATAAATTTCGATCATCCATCTTCAATAGAATTTAGTTTGCTAATCAAACATTTAGATCAGCTAAAAGAAGGAAATGATATTCAAATGCCGATTTATTCTTACCTTACCTGTGCAAGATCAAAAGAAACCATTCCTATCGTTCCTAAAAAAGTTATTATAGTTGAAGGTATTCTGATACTTTCAAATCCAAGAATGAGAGATCGGATGGATATCAAGGTTTTTGTGGATGCTGACGGCGACGATAGGCTTATGCGTATTATTTGGAGGGATCTGGAAGAAAGAGGCCGTTCGTTTCAACAGGTTCTCGAACATTACGACAAATATGTAAAACCTATGCACTTGCAGTTTATTGAACCAACCAAGCGATATGCTGACATTATTGTTCCGCAAGGCGGCAAAAATCAGGTGGCTATAGATATTCTGAGTTCGCGTATTAAAATGAATCTTAACCTCTGATGCCTGTTTTTCAGCTTACTGACGAATTGGTTTTTCCTCACCCAAACCTGGCTGAGCCTGAAGGAATGCTGGCAATTGGCGGGGATTTAAGTCCCGAACGTTTGGTTTTGGCTTATTCAAATGGAATTTTTCCCTGGTATAATGTTGGTGAACCTATACAATGGTGGTCATTGGATCCCCGATTAATTTTATTTCCTGATAAATTCAACTGTTCCAACACTTTATCAAGAGTTGTCAAGAGTAATAAATTTGAAGTTAAGCTTAATTCTACTTTACTAAAATAAAAAAGCAAAATATATTTGTATATTTCTCTGATAATTAGTATATTTGCATTATAATTAATCCACTTTGTCCATTTTTGATAATGAAGCAAAAGCGAACAGAGAAAAAAAATTTTACTTTTAAACAACAACTCAGCAATTTACCAAAATGGAACATTAACACACTGGTTTACAGCGAATATAACAGTTTGTTTAAGGTGTACAGAAAGAGTAGTACGAGGGTTGCTGTAGAGTATTTGACAGGGCTATTACATTGCGAAAAGGGACATGAGAATATGGAAAGAATGGTAGAAAAAGTAACTGATTCAGACTACAAACGCTATATACATTTTTTATCAGTTAGCAACTGGAGTTCTCAAGATGTAAATCTTGTTACTTTGAAAGGAGCAGACAGGGTGTTAAGAGGACAGAAAATTAAAAATGGACGACCAACGGGTTTTATATTTGATGAAACTTCACATTTAAAAAAGGGAGATAAATCAGTAGGAGTTACTCGTCAATATGCTGGAGTAATTGGGAAGGTGGATAATTGTCAGGTTTCAGTTCACGCTTCGCTATGTAATGAAAAATTTTGCACATTGGTTGGCACAGAGCTTTTTCTTCCTCAGTCGTGGATAGATAATAAACAAAGGTGTCAACAGGCAGGAATACCAATATCTGATCAGAAATACCAAACTAAACCGGAATTGGCATTAAAGTTAGTAAAGCGAGCGATTGAAGCTGGCGTTGAATTTGATTTTATAGGAGGAGATGGGTTATATGGTCATAATGCAGAACTGACAAGAGCATTAGACAAAATTGAGCAATTTTATATTTTAGATGTGCATAAGGATGAAACAGTTTTTCTATCAGAACCTACATTTTCAATACCCGAACGTAAAGGAAATAAAGGGAGAATCCCCACAATATTGCACCCTGATATTGAACCTATCCAATTACAAAATTATATAAAAACGCTTTCAGTAGAAGACTTTAGCAGAGAACGAATAAGAAAGACAGCAAAAGGCTGGAAGTATTTAAAAGTGCATACTGTAACCGTTTGGCATTGGGATGGAAAAGAAGAAAAAGCCCAAAAGAGAACATTGATTATTACTCAATCGGAGAAAACAAAGTATTCACTTAGCAATGGAGATAAAGAGAAATATATCAACAATGAATGGGCATATTTTCAATGTAGCAGATACTGGGTGGAACGTTGTTTTGATGATTGTAAAAATGAGTTAGGAATGTCAGGCTATCAAGTAACGGGGTGGTTAGCATGGCATCATCATATTGCTTTAGTAATGATGGCAAGTTATTATATCTTGAAGTTGAAATTGCAACAACAAGAAGAAATGCCGCTGTTAAGTGTCAGAGATGCAAGATTATTAATTATTACAACGGAATTTGCTACTCAAAAAGAAATTGATCTTTGCTTAAAACATATTAATATAAGACATAGGC
>CAIZXK010000336.1 GCA_903936865.1 uncultured Bacteroidales bacterium
CACACAATAATATTAAGACAATGTAATATATTTTTTATTTATTAAAAGAAACAAATATATATAAAATTGTAGGACAATTCTTACGTTTAGTATTATTAATAATAATTCTAAATAGAAAGCGTTTGTTAATTTTAGCATGAAGTTTGTTTTATGACATTTCTTATCTGTCATAATATTAATATTATATATTGATATTGCTCATGTAATATGTTAAAATTAGAATGTCTATGTTAAGCATTTATGTGTTTATGTGAAAAAACAAATAAATATTTAACTTTTTTTTTTATTTCAATTTAATTAATCTGTTGAAAACCGAATATCAATAGCTGTTTCCAGTTTTTTACTATCTATATATATTGGAGTATTATCAAAAAATATCGACTTTTTAATCTGATTTGTTAATCCGTTAACTTGAATCTTTAAATTTAGAATACTTGATAGTACTAATAAATATCTTTTTCTAAAAATAAATTTAATGCCAGACTACATCCCTTTTATTAACAAAGGCTTGTTACTATCTGAAAACAGATTGTCTGTTAAAAACAAGTATAACTTAGTATCTTTGTTTTCAAATAATGACTAAATAATTAATAATACAATGGGTAAACAAAAGATTATCACCCGAACCATTTTATTGGTTTCCTTTGTTAGTTTTTTTAATGATATTGCAAGTGAAATGCTTTATCCTATAATGCCTGTATATTTAAAATCCATTGGGTTTTCAATTATTTTAATAGGCATTCTGGAAGGAATTGCTGAAGCAACTGCAGGTTTAAGCAAAGGATATTTCGGTAATTTATCAGACACAACTGGCAAACGTTTACCTTTTGTACAATTCGGATATATGTTGAGTGCTATTTCCAAACCAATGATGGCATTCCTTACCACTCCTCTTTGGATTTTTGCAGCCCGTACTTCCGACAGATTAGGAAAAGGAATAAGAACCGGAGCCCGCGATGCCATGCTAAGCGACGAAACTATCCCCGAACACAAAGGAAGAGTTTTTGGTTTTCACCGTGCTTTTGATACATTGGGAGCTTCAATTGGACCAATACTGGCTTTAATTTATTTATACTATTATCCCGAACAATATAAATGGTTGTTTATCATTGCTTTTATACCAGGATTGCTTTCCATTTTCCTTACTTTTTTTATAAAAGAAAAGAAAAGAAAAATTATTGATATTCCAATAAAGAAACCTGGCTTCTTATCCTATTTATCCTATTGGAAAACAGCTTCCAGAAATTACAAATTACTTGTGATCGGGTTATTGGCTTTTGCTTTTTTCAATAGTTCAGATGCCTTCCTACTCCTGGCTTTAAAAGCCAAAGGAATGAGTGATTCTCAGATGATTGCTGTTTATATTTTTTATAATTTAATATATGCTCTATTTGCATTACCTATCGGAATTATAGCTGATAAAATTGGAATGTGGAAAACTTTGATTTTCGGTTTATTTGTATTTGCAGTAGTATATTTAGGAATGTCAATTTCAATACAATGGTGGCATTTTGGAATTTTATTCTTTTTGTATGGAATTTATGCTGCTGCCACCGAAGGCGTGAGTAAGGCTTTAATTTCCAATATTTCCGACAAAAAAGAAACCGCAACAGCTATTGGTTTTTATACAAGTTTTGTTAGCATTTTTGCACTTATGGCAAGTAGTATTGGTGGTTTGTTGTTTATGATTAATCCGATAATAATGTTTGCTTTTTCAGGAATTGGTGTTCTATTTGTTGCTTTCTTTTTTATGTTTATAAAAATCAATAACGAATGAAGCAAAAGTTTAAAATATCGTATTTCATTCTCTTTTTATTGAGTATAAGTCAAATAGAGGGACAAAATCAATATCCGCAAAACTATTTTGCTTCTCCGTTGGATATTACTTTGGAACTTGCAGGTTCATTTGGCGAATTAAGAAATAATCATTTTCATTCAGGTTTGGACTTTAGAACTCAGGAAAAGGAAGGATTTAATATTTATGCTCCTGCAAATGGCTATATCTCCAGAATCAAGGTTTCTGCTTATGGTTTTGGTAATGCACTTTATATAACTCATCCCAATGGTTATGTAACTGTTTATGGTCATTTACAATCATATAATTCAAAAATTACTGCGTATTTACGTAAAATGCAATATGAAAAGGAAAGCTTTGAAGTGGATCTGGCTGTTCCCTATAATAAAATAAAAGTAACTAAAGGTGAAATTATTGCAATTTCGGGTAATACCGGTGGCACTGAAGGACCTCATCTTCATTTTGAAATAAGGGACAAAAAAAAGGAACATCCCATTAATCCATTACTTTTTGGATATATAATAAAAGATAGTATTTCTCCTGTAATTGAAGGTATTAAATGCTATGATGAAATTTCTGGAACAGATTTTGATTTGGATATCAAAACTTTAAATGGAAATTATTATATTGATGCTAAAGATACATTGATTTTTCCAGCTGAGTTTTCAATGGGAATTTCTACCTATGATCTTATGAATAATAACAAAGCCAAAAATGGAGTTTTTAAAATAGAACTTTGGCTCGATACCGTGTTGATTAACAGAATGGTATTTGAAAGATTTTCTTTTAATGAAACCCGCTATATTAATGCTTACATTAATTATAAGTTGTTTGTTGAAACAGGGAAGAAATTCCAGCAATCTAAAATATTACCTGGCAATAAATTAAGTATGTATAATTTTATTAAGGACCAGGGAATAATAAAGCTTTCTGATAATAATCTTCATCAGATAACTTATTTTGTGGCAGATTATGAAGGGAATTACAGAAAAATCTGCTTTCCGGTAAAAACAAATAACTTAACTATAATTCCAATTCAAAAAAAATCTATAGATAGCAATTTGTTGATTACTTTCAATTTACCGGATACTTTTCGAACTGAAAATTTAAAAATATTTTTTCCTGCCAATTCCCTTTACGAAAATATCGAATTAAATCAGAGGGAAATGAGTAATGAAGGGAAATTTCTTTCTAATATATTTCAAATTCATGATAATACAGTTGCTATCCATAGAAATATTTCTGTTTCGATAAAAGCAGATAGCATTGCAGATAGTCTGAAATCTAAATTGTTGATAGTAAGAATAAAAAATGATGGAAAATTGGTTTCGGAAGGTGGTAAATTTAGTGATGGATTTATTAGGACAAATATCAATATTTTTGGTAAATTTGCCGTTTCAATTGATACAATTGCACCTTTGATTAATCCGTTGAATTATAGCCAAAAACCAATACCAATTAATCAGAAAACCTTTGATTTCGAAATAAGCGATAATTTATCGGGAATTGCAAAATATAAGGCTACTTTAAATGGTAAATGGATTTTGATGACGTTTAACGGACAAACCAATAAATTGACTTATACGATTGATGATAGATTGCAAAACGGAATCAATCAATTAAAAATTACAGTTGAGGATAGCTGTCAAAATTCTAGCGAATTGAATCTTTTAATAAATAAATAAAAACAAAGTATTATGCATCAAACCATTCTGATTCTTGATTTCGGTTCACAATATACCCAATTGATTGCCCGCAGGGTAAGGGAATTAAATGTTTATTGCGAAATTCATCCTTTCAATAAAATACCTGAAATTACAAAAGATATTAAAGGTGTTATATTATCGGGAAGTCCATTTTCTGTGCGCGATGCAAATGCACCTTTTCCTCTGCTTGAATCTGTAAAAGGGAAGTTACCACTTCTTGGAGTATGTTATGGTGCTCAGTTTCTGTCGCATATCAATGGAGGTGAAGTATTACCCTCAAGCATACGCGAATATGGAAGAGCAAACCTATCATTTATTAATCATGAAAATGAATTAATGGAAGGAATTACCGATGGTTCCCAGGTATGGATGTCGCATGGTGATACAATTCTTACAGTTCCTCAAAATTTTGAAATTATTGCAAGTACTTCAAATGTAAAGGTAAGTGCTTTTCAAATAACAGAAGAAAAAACGTATGGAATCCAATTTCATCCCGAAGTTTACCATTCAACTGAGGGAATGATTTTATTGAAGAACTTTGTTGTAAATATCTGTAAATGCGAACAATCGTGGACTCCGGTTTCTTTTGTTGAAGCAAGTATTGCGGATTTAAAAAACAAATTAGGAAACGATAAAGTGGTATTGGGTTTATCGGGTGGTGTAGATTCATCAGTTGCTGCAATCTTACTACATAAAGCTATTGGAACAAATTTACATTGTATTTTCGTTGATAATGGTTTGTTACGCAAAAATGAATTTGAAACAGTTTTACATTCCTATCACGATATGGGTTTGAATGTTAAAGGTGTTGATGCAAAAGAATTATTTTATAATGCATTAAAAGGAATTTCAGAGCCAGAAGCAAAACGGAAAGCAATCGGGAAAACTTTTATTGATGTTTTTGACACAGAAGCGCATCGTATTGAGGATGTTAAGTGGTTGGGGCAAGGCACTATTTATCCTGATGTAATTGAATCAATGTCAGTCAATGGTCCTTCCGCAACTATCAAATCACATCATAATGTCGGTGGATTGCCAGATTACATGAAATTACAAATTATTGAACCTTTAAATACCTTATTTAAGGATGAAGTCCGCAGAGTGGGTAAAGCTCTTGGCTTAAAAAACGAATTGCTTAACAGACATCCTTTTCCGGGTCCTGGTTTGGGAATCAGAATTTTAGGTGATATAACCCCTGAAAAGATTCGTATATTGCAGGAAGTAGATTTTATCTACATTGAAGAATTAAAAAAACAGGATCTTTACACAAAAGTATGGCAAGCAGGTGCAATTCTTCTACCCATACAATCGGTAGGCGTAATGGGTGACGAAAGAACCTATGAACAGGTTGTTGCCTTACGGGCAGTTAGTTCAACTGACGGAATGACTGCAGATTGGTCTCATTTGCCTTATGAATTTCTGGCTAAAGTTTCGAGCGATATTATTAATAAAGTAAAAGGTGTAAACAGAGTGGTTTATGATATAAGTTCAAAACCTCCAGCTACAATTGAATGGGAATAAACAATTAATATTGAAAGCAAAATTATGAAAAAAATAGTATTAGCATTTATTTTTCTTTTTGGTTTTATAATTCAAACCAATGCACAGGAAGATTTTGGCATTATCAAATCTGATAAAATTGAAGTAATTAACGGGCAAAAAGTTTTTTTACACAAGGTTGAAAAAGGTCAGACTTTATATTCAATTGCTAAAGCTTATCAGGTTGATTTAAAAACATTGGAGAAAGATACATTAAACATTCATTTAAAAATAGGTCAGATTATTTATATTCCTGTAAAAATTGACAACAACTCAAAAACAGCAACAAAAGAAGATTCCAACTATAAAACACATACAGTTTTAAGTAAAGAAACCTTGTTTGGTATTAGCAGAAAGTATGCTATCGAAGAAGAAGATATTTTAAATGCTAACCCTGAACTTAAAGATGGATTGAAAGTTGGAATGTTAATTAAAATTCCATTAAATAAAATA
>CAIZXK010000337.1 GCA_903936865.1 uncultured Bacteroidales bacterium
AATTCAAAACAAAAAAGTCCACTTCGTTATGGCTTGGATTGTGGGGATTTTTAAATGTGCAGTTTTGCAGTAAATGCTTTGCAGTCTTGACTTTTTGGTACTTTTTCGTCAAGGAAAAAGAACAAGAAAAAAGGAAAAAGAAATTTCAGAAAACTTCATTTTTCCGGAATTCTTTTTGTAACACGGATACGTTCCGTAAACGCAGATTAAAACCGATCTTTTTTTAAATTAAAAATCCGTATTAACACTTTTTCCCTTTAGGGATCAGCGTCATCAGCGTTTCATATAATTGATTAATAAAAATCTAATTGCAAATTTAATAATGCAATATTGATACATTTATTTAATCTTGTAAATTCTATGTATTTTTGCAAAGTGAAAATGGACTTACAACTTATCAATTATATAAATCGAAAACAAATGAGAAGATTCATATTAATCATATTTCTGGTTCAATCAGCAATTTTAATGAATGTAAATGCTTCTTACGGGCAATCAGATTCATTTGAGTTAAGGGAAGGAGATATACTTTTTCAGGATTTGGATTGTGGTTCATTTTGTAATGCTGTAGAAAAAGTAACCCGAGGTTACAATGGTTCAAAGTTTTCGCATGTTGCATTGGTTGTTAAAGATAAAAATGGAGAATTAGCAGTAATTGAAGCGATTAGTAAAGGCGTTTGTTTAACTCCACTACATATCTTTTTAGCAAAAAGTAAGGATAAGAATAATAATCCAAAAGTAATGGTTGGGCGTTTAAAATCAAAATATAAGCTTCTGATACCAAAAGCAATTGAAGAAGCTTATAAACTGATTGGGCGACCTTACGATGATGTTTTTTGTATTACCAATAACGATTATTATTGTTCTGAATTGATTTATGCTGTTTTTAAAACTGCAAACAACGGAGAGTCAGTATTTTATTTATATCCAATGACTTTTAAAGATCCTGAAACAGGAAAAACATTTCCTGCATGGATTGATTATTATAAGGAATTGAACAAACCCATACCTGAAGGAGAATTGGGAAACGGACCAGGCAGTATTTCGTTATCAAGAAAAATACAGATTGTTCATTTATATGGAATTCCAACAGGCTATAAAGAAAATAAGAAGGAATAAAAATTATGGAAAGCATTTGTAAAATATATAAGATTGGTAATGGACCATCAAGCAGTCATACAATTGGGCCCCGAAAAGCAGCATTGATTTTTAAGGAGAATAATGCAATGGCTCATCATTTTGCTGTTACATTATATGGAAGTCTGGCGGCAACCGGCAAAGGTCATCTAACGGATGTTGCAATTACGGAAGCATTGAAACCATTTGATGTTAAGATTATTTTCGAACCAACTATATTTAAAACCTTTCATCCGAATGCCATGCTTTTTGAAGCTTATTCTGAAAATGACGAAAAGTTAAACGAATGGTTGGTTTATAGTATTGGAGGTGGAGATTTATCAGCACCGGGTATTACAATTGAGCGTCAGGCAATTTATGAAATTTATAAAATGAAAGATGTGTTGAGTTGGTGCGAAGCTAACGGCAAAACGCTTTGGGAGTTTGTGGAAATGCACGAGAACAATGATTTCTGGAATTATTTGAGCGAAGTATGGCAAGTAATGAAAAATGCTATAGAAATTGGAATAGATACCGAGGGTAGTTTGCCTGGAGGATTGAATTTACAAAGGAAAGCACCTTCTTATTTTATAAAAGCCTCTGGATATAAAGCTTCATTGAAAAGCAGATCATTGGTTTTTGCTTATGCACTGGCAGTTGCAGAAGAAAATGCTGCCGGCGGAAAAATTGTTACAGCTCCTACCTGCGGTTCGTCTGGTGTAATGCCTGCTGTACTTTATCATTTGTATAAAAGTTATGAATTTTCGGAGAAGAAAATATTAAAAGCATTAGCAACAGCCGGTCTTATAGGCAATTTGGTTAAGAAAAACGCTTCTGTTTCAGGAGCAGAAGTTGGATGCCAGGGAGAAATAGGAACTGCATGTGCAATGGCTTCAGCAGCTGCAAACCAACTGTTTGGAGGTAGTCCTTATCAGATAGAATATGCAGCTGAAATGGGATTGGAGCATCATCTGGGATTAACCTGCGATCCTGTTTGTGGATTGGTTCAAATACCATGTATCGAACGAAATGCTTTTGCTGCAGTAAGAGCATTGGATGCAAATGTGTTTTCTATGCTATCAGATGGAAAACATAGGGTTAGCTTCGACAGGGTTGTTAGCGTAATGCGCGAAACCGGACACGATATTCCAAGCCTATATAAAGAAACCTCAGAAGGTGGTTTGGCAAAATTTTAAATGAAATTGATGATGATTCACAAAAAACCGGAATTTTTAAGCAACTACATTATAACTTTTTAGTTTATATATCGTTATATTTGGTATAAATTTTATTGTATTAAACTTAATAATATGCTTGCAAAAGATTTGATTGATGAAACCATTCTTCCGGCTAAAACCTCAGATACAGGCACTTTGGCATTGTCGTGGATGGATGAATACAAAGTAAACCATTTGCCCATTGTTAATGGTGAAAATTATTTAGGCCTGATTTCAGAAAATGATATATATTCTTCAAATGCATTTGATGAACCCCTTGGTAATCATAATCTTTCTTTAAATAATCCGGCAGTTTTTGAAAATCAACATATTTTTGAGGTAATCAAATTATGCAGCACATTAAAGTTGTCGTTAATTCCTGTTATCGATAACAAGAACAACTACATAGGAGTTATTACATTACGTAAAATAGTAGATGAGTTTAATAAGTTTTCTTCACTGGATAATCCGGGAGGCATAATTGTGTTGGAAATTAATACTATTGAGTATTCATTATCCGAAATTGCTCAGATTGTGGAATCTAACGATACTAAAATATTAAGTTTGTTTATCACATCTCATTGCGATTCCACGAAAATGGATGTAATCCTAAAATTAAACCGCATGGACATTTCTCCTGTTCTACAAACATTTAACAGGTATAATTATATTGTAAATGCAATATTAGTTGAGGAGGAAATAAATGAAGATCTTCAGGACCGATTTGATTCACTAATGAAATATCTTAGTATTTAACTGCTTACATCCAATAGATGCGAAAAATTAATTTCCTTATACTGCTATTTCTAATAACAACTCAATGTGCTGTTGCAGAAAATGATAGTATATTTGTAATTTCCAAAATCAACTTAAGCGGAAATAAAATTACACATGACAATATTGTATTCAGAGAGTTAACATTTAAAATTGGTGATACTATAACTTTAAGTTCTTATGAAAAATTAAAAACAAAAAGTTCGGAAAACCTCATGAATATTTCCGTATTCAATTTTGTAACAATTACAGAAACAATTGATAACAAAAATATAACCGTTACAATTCAATTAACCGAAAGATGGTATATCTGGCCAATTCCGGTTTTTGATCTGGCAGATAGAAATTTTAATACCTGGTGGAAAACAAAAGATTTTAATAGAGTAAATTATGGTGTTGATCTGGCAATATTTAATTTCAGAGGACGGAATGAAACACTTGATTTATTGCTCAGTTTAGGTTTTGATGAAAAATATGGTTTTATTTATAAAATACCTTATATCAACAAAAAACAAACGTTAGGTCTCATAATTTCAGGTAATTATATTCAGAGTCATGAAATTGCTTTAAAAGATTCAAACAATAAAGTTGTTTTTTATAAGAACAATGAAAGCTATCCTAAAAAAACCATAAACTCTTCGATAGGAATAACCTACAGACGAAACATACACAATGTACATACATTTCAGTTTGGATTTGAAAAATATATGTTTAATGATATTCTGATGCAATTAAATCCTGAATATTCAATTGATAATCTTAATGAAACAAACTATTTTACTTTATATTATCAGTTTAAAAACGATTTTAGGGATTATAAACCCTATCCGTTGAAAGGGCATTATTTCGATATGGATTTTAATAAATTCGGATTAGGATTATTTAGTGATGAGGTTGCTGATTTCATTAGTTTTAAAACTAATTATCGTAAATATTTCCAGATAAGCCCAAAATTCTATTTTGCATCTGGAATAACAGCAATGGTAAACTCAAAATTTCCCTATTTTGTTCAGAATGGCTTGGGATATATACGTGATTATGCCAGAGGTTATGAGCATTATGTAATAAGTGGACAGGGTTTTGGTCTTATTAAAAACAATTTAAAATATGCAATTCTTCCACAAAGGGTTTCCAAAATTCATGTTATTAAAACAGAAAAATTTAATACCATTCCTTATGCATTTTATGTAAATTTGTATGCAGATGCTGCTTATGTTTACAATGAAAAGGATAATAATTATAACTCATTGGTAAATAAATTATTACTTGGATTTGGAGCAGGTATCGACTTTGTAACATATTATGATAAAGTACTAAGGGTGGAATATTCCATTAATAGAATGGGTGAGAATGGATTGTTTATTCACTTTATGACTTCAATTTAGTAATTGTATTAAAATTAATAGTTCAGAAAATGAGAATAGCTTTATTTGGAAAAAACATTAAAAGCGAATGCTTCGATTATATAGCTTTACTACTTGAAAATTTAGAAAACCTTGGAATTCAAATTACGGTATATGAACCTTTTTTTAATACCATTAAAGGGAATTACAATTTCAAAGAATCGGTTACGGTTTTTAATGATTATACTCAGATTAAAAGCAATACTGATATACTTATTTCATTGGGTGGCGATGGAACTATGCTGGATACAATCTCATTGGTAAGAGATTCCGGGATTCCGGTTATGGGAATAAATCTGGGAAGATTGGGTTTTTTGGCAAGTATTAACAAGGATATGATAATTCCATCTATATCTGCAATTTATAATGGAAATTATTCGCTTGATAAAAGAACATTGGTAAAGATAGAAACTGAAAATAATCCTTTTGGTGAAGTTAATTATGCTTTAAACGAAATGACAGTTTATAAGAAAAATCCAATGTCGATGCTTACTATAAAAGTTTTTGTAAATGGTGAATTTTTAAATTCCTATTGGTCGGATGGACTGATAATTTCAACACCTACAGGTTCAACTGCCTATTCCCTGAGTTGTGGAGGTCCGATAATTACACCAAACTCAGAGAATTTCATAATAACTCCAATCTCAACACATAATTTAACTGTAAGACCTATTGTAATTCCAGATACAAGCATTATAAGAATTAAAGTTGAAGCACGTGAAAATGATTACTTTGCAAGTCTGGATTCCCGTTCTTTCAGTATAGAATCTACAAAAGAAATTATGGTAATGAAAGAAGATTTTAAGATTAACCTTTTAAAGATGAATAATCAGAATTTCTTTTCAACAATACGTCACAAACTATTATGGGGGAATGATGCAAGAAATTAATTATCGTTAAATTATCTTAAAAACAATAATTTTTTTCTTTTTCAACCGTTTCACTGTTTTTAAATGCAACTGAAAAACGCTCAAACAAAGCATAATAATTGTTAAAAGCTTTCTTTTTTATTATTAAAACTCTCAATAATATTGTTTTAAACAAAAAAAAAAATTACTTTTGCTGACTTATGTTAAAAAATCAGAAAATCAGAAATATCCTGTTTTTTAGTAACTTGATTTAAAAAATATTGAAAATGAAAAAAATAATTATTCTTTTATGTGGAATTTTGTTTTCAACTTATTCCTTTTCACAGCGTTCTGAAATTGGCGGTTTAATTGGAACTTCTTACTATTTGGGTGATATAAATACATCATCTCAATTTTACAAACCCAATATAGCCGGTGGTTTAATTTATCGCTATAACTTAACTCCGCATTGGGCATTAAAATTTAATGCTTTATATGGAACTGTAGAAGCTTATGACATTGATTTTGGTGAAATAAGGAACTTAAGTTTTAAATCCCATATAATGGAATTTTCTGCTCAATTTGAATTAAATTTTTTCCAATATTTCACTGGAAGTAAAAAGCATCGTTTCTCACCTTATATATTTGGCGGAGTTGCACTTTTCAACTTTAATCCGGAAGCTTACTATTTTAATCCTACAACGTTGGAAGGGAAATGGTACGACTTGCAACCACTTGGAACAGAGGGTCAAGGAACTGTTACAAGGTCAAGTGCAAAGCCATATTCATTAACGCAATTTGCTATACCTTTTGGACTGGGTGTTAAATTCAGTTTGTCAAAATCAATTTGTTTAGGAGCGGAATGGGGATTAAGAAAAACATTTACCGATTATATTGATGATGTTAGTA
Source organism: uncultured Bacteroidales bacterium (assembly GCA_903936865.1). GTDB lineage: Bacteria > Bacteroidota > Bacteroidia > Bacteroidales > JACABE01 > JACABE01. The sequence goes on from CAIZXK010000337.1 coordinate 6,268, forward strand.
CAACCTATATGGATCACACAACATTATCAGCTGAAAAAGGACAAATAGCAGCTGCATTGGCTGATCGTACTCCTGAATTAATTGATCCTGATACAAATTTGCCAAGAATACCAAATGAAGATGGTATGTCGAGAGGAAATTCAGAAACCACCGATTGGTATTCATTTGCAGGCTTAACTATAACATTCAAATTAGGTTATAAGTCGAAACCTTCATGTTTTGACAAAGGATTTAATTATAAAGATAATATTTATTACTAATTAAAGTATTTTCCGGGTAAAATAAAGAAAATGAGTTTGAAGGAAAAACTAGACATTAATAACATACCACAACATGTAGCCATTATAATGGATGGCAATGGACGCTGGGCTAAACAAAGGCAACACGATCGTACTTTTGGACATGAAAGTGGCGTTGTTTCTGTAAAGGAAACGGTTGAAGCTGCTGCAGAAATTGGAATCAAATATCTGACTTTATACGCTTTTTCTACAGAAAACTGGAGCAGACCCAAAGAAGAAGTAGATGCCTTAATGAGTTTGCTGGTAAAAACAATAAATCAGGAAACCAAAACTTTAAATAAAAATAACATTCGTCTTCAAGCAATTGGAGACTTAAAGAGCCTTGAAAAAGATACCTATACCGAATTGCAAAAAGCAATTGAAAATACAGCCTCAAATAACCGGATGACGCTTATTTTAGCTCTTAGTTATAGTTCTCGATGGGAAATTACCGATGCTATTCAAAAGATAGCTAAACAAATACAAAACAATTCAATAAAACAGGAAGATATTAATCAGGATTTAATGTCCTCGTTCTTAACAACTTCAAATTATCCTGATCCTGAATTATTAATAAGAACCAGTGGAGAGTACAGAATAAGCAATTTTTTATTATGGCAAATCGCTTATTCTGAATTGTATTTTACTCCTATTTTATGGCCCGATTTCAGAAAAGAAAATCTTTTCGAAGCAATTTTAGATTATCAAAACCGCGAAAGAAGATTTGGTAAAATTAGCGAACAACTATTAAATTTTTAAAAATGAAATTAAAACTTTTTTTATTTCTATTTATACTCGTATTATTCTCAGCTACTTCAAAATCCCAGATAAGCATAGGAAACGACTTGTCAGAAATTGATTATTCAACTCCTAAAGAATATGAAATTGGAGGTATTACCGTAACTGGAGTTCAATTTCTCGATAATAATATGCTCATCATGCTATCAGGTTTATCTGTTGGTGATAAAATTACAATTCCCGGCGACAAGATATCCGGTGCAATTGATAAACTTTGGGAACAGGGTTTGTTTGAAAATATTAAAATCTCAGTAAGTAAAATAAGTGATAAAACCATCTTTTTGGATATTTATTTACAGGAAAGACCACGCCTTTCTAAATTTAAATTTACCGGAATCCGCAAAGGTGAAGCAGATAAGGTTCGTGAAGAGATAAAACTTACAAGTGGTGATGTAATTACAGAAAACCTTATTTCGAGAGCTTCCAATAATATTGAAAATTATTTTAATAAAAAAGGGTTTCTAAATGCAAAAGCTACTATTAAGCTTATTTCAGATACTTCAGTTACCAATAGCGTATTTTTAGAGATTAATGTTCAAAAAAACAAAAAAGTTAAAATCAAGAATATCAATATTCATGGAAATGAATTTTTAACTGATAATAAAGTTAGAAGATACCTTAAAGAAACCAAACAAAAAAGATTCTGGCATATATTTAAATCATCAAAATTTATACAAGAAGATTACAAAGCTGACCTTGAAAAAGTTATTGAAAAATATAATGAACTGGGTTTTCGCGATTCCAAAATCGTAAAAGATTCAATTTCAAAAAACAACAATAAATCAATTACCTTGGATTTATGGATATATGAAGGTAAAAAGTTTTTCTTCAGAGATATTAATTTTGTGGGAAATACGAAATATTCTTCAAAACAATTAAGTGAAATACTAAAAATTAAAAAAGGAGATACCTACAATCAAAAAGCGTTGGAACAAAACCTGTCTTTTAATCCTAATGGATATGATATCAGTTCATTATATATGGATGATGGTTATCTGTTTTTTCAGGCTATACCAGTAGAAATGCAAGTTGATAATGATTCCATTGATATAGAAATCAGGATTCGTGAAGGAAAACAAGCTCGAATAAATAAGGTTACCGTAAAAGGAAATTCAAAAACCAATGATCATGTTGTAATCAGGGAAATAAAGACAATACCTGGACAGTTGTTCAGCCGCTCAGATATTATCAGAACTACAAGAGAATTAGCACAATTAAGATATTTCAATGCAGAAACCATAAAACCTGTTCCTACTCCAAATCCTGAAGATGGTACAGTAGATATTGAATATCAGGTTGAAGAAACTTCATCTGATCAGGTAGAACTTTCTGGTGGCTGGGGAGGCGGTATGGTTGTTGGAACCTTAGGACTTTCTTTTAATAATTTTTCTGCCAGAAATATTTTCAAGAAAAACGCATGGCGTCCATTACCTGCCGGTGATGGTCAGAAATTAAGTTTACGTGGGCAAACGAATGGTAAATATTATTATTCGGTAAGTGCTTCTTTTACCGAACCATGGCTTGGGGGGAAAAAACCAAATTCATTGAGTGTTTCTATTTATCATTCAAAGCAAACAAATGGTTATGATTCTGAGAGCAGCGATTATGCTTCATTAACAATAAACGGAGGTTCTGTTGGTCTTGGAAAACGATTGAGATGGCCGGATGATTATTTTACAATTTTTCATTCATTAAGTTTGCAAAATTATGTGTTAAATAATTATGGTTCATTGTTTTCATTTAGCGATGGTTATGCAAATAATTTGAATTACAGCCTTACAATAGCCCGTAATTCAATTGATGCTCCGATTTATGCACGTTCTGGATCTGAAATATCTCTTACATTACAGCTTACACCTCCATTTTCCATGTTTTCCAGTAAGGATTATACAAACCTGAGTGATCAGGATAAATTTAAATGGATAGAATATCATAAATGGAAATTTAAAGCATCCTGGTTTTTTAACCTGACTGGGAAATGGGTACTTAACACAAAAGCAAGATTCGGATTTGTTGGATTTTATAATTCCGACATTGGCTATCCTCCTTTTGAAAGATTCTATTTAGGTGGCGATGGACTATCAGGTTATGCACTCGACGGAAGAGAGCTTATTGCTTTAAGAGGTTATGGAAATAATACCTTAACTCCTAAAACAGGAACAAATTATGTTGGTGGCAATGTTTATGACAAATTTACCGTTGAATTAAGATATCCCTTATCACTTAATCCAAATGCAACAATTTATGGTCTTGCATTTATGGAAGGTGGAAATGCATGGAAATCATTTAAGGAATTTAACCCATATAATATGTATAAAGCAGCCGGTTTTGGAGTCAGAATTTTCTTACCCATGTTTGGAATGCTCGGATTGGATTGGGGTTATGGATTCGACAAAGTGCCAGGGTTTACAGATGCTGCCGGTGGACAATTCCATTTTTCTATTAACCAATCCATTGATTAAAATATTTTGGCACATAATTTGATTAAAATCATTGAATAAATTAAAATTTTATAAAAATGAAAAAAATAATTTTAAGTATCTCGTTCGTTTGTTTGCTTTTAGGTGCAACTTATGCACAAAAATATGCATATATTGATTCGGAATATATTATGGAAAATATCCCTGAATATAAAGATGTACAAACAGAAATTGATAATTTATCAAAACAATGGCAAAAGGAAATCGAACTGAAATTTAAAGAAATTGATAATCTTTACAAAGCATTTCAGGCAGAATCCGTTCTATTGCCCGAAGATGTAAAGAAAAAGCGTGAAAATGAAATAATTGCTTTAGAAAAAGAAGCAAAGGATTTGCAAAAAAAGAGATTTGGTAAAGATGGCGATCTATTTAAAAAACGTCAGGATTTGGTTAAACCAATTCAGGATAAGGTATATAACGCCATTGAAAAACGTTCTCAAGACAAAAATTTTATTTTTGTTTTTGATAAAGCTGGTAGTTTAACCATAATGTATGCTGATTCAAAATACGATATTAGTGATGATATTCTCGATGATATGGGCTATAAGCTTAACAAAGCAGCTCCCAAAACTAATACAAATACAAACAATAAAGGTACAACAACACAACCAACTCCAACCAGAGGAGAAACAAAACCCAAATTAGAAGAAAAAAGATAATTTAACAATAATTATTAATGTTTATAAAAAAGTATAATTTGTCAATTAATTAATTTATATAACTTTGCAACGAAATTCATAATTAAAACATAATAAAAGAAATGAGAAATTTTTCAAAAATCATTGTTATTCTTGCTGTAATCAGCTTACCGTTCTTTGCTAATGCACAGAAAACCATAAAATTAGGTCATATAGATTCAAATGAGTTATTAAAGATAATGCCAGGACGTGATTCTGCTCAGGCATCATTGCAAAAACATGTTAAGGAATTAGAAAATACGCTTAAAGGAATGCAAAGCGAGTTTGAATCAAGATATCAGGATTTTACTGCAAATCAATCTCAAATGTCAGAATTGATTAAATCGACCAAAACAAAAGAATTGCAGGATATGCAAGCAAGAATTGAAGATTTTCAATCTAATGCTCAAAAAGATTATCAGGAAAGAGAAAAAAAGTTACTTACTCCTATAATTGATAAAGCTAAGAAAGCTATAGAAGAAGTAGCCGCTGAAAATAAATACACATACGTATTTGATAGTGGCGTTGGTGCTTTACTTTATCAGGATTCCAGTGAAGATATTTTCCCTTTGGTTAAGAAAAAATTAGGTTTAAAATAAATAATAAAGCTGTCAATTTGACAGCTTTTTTTTTAATCATGTTAAAATTAGGTTAAAGCAAAATTCCTATTAAGTTCTTTTATAACTTTGAACAAAATTTAATAAATATATTTATATCTATGAAAAAAATATTGATTTTCGCACTTTGCTTCTTTATAGCAACTGCCTCATTTTCCCAAACATCAGATGCTAAAGTTAAAAAACTTCCAGCTGTAACTATTAAAAATATTGAAGGTAAATCTATAAATACCTCTGAAATATCGAATAATGGAAAGCCAATAATCGTAAGTTTTTGGGCTCTCTGGTGCAAACCTTGCCAAAAAGAGCTTTCCACTATCAATGAAGTATATGATGAATGGCAAAAGGAAACAGGAGTTAAATTAGTTGCAGTTTCCATAGACGACGCACGTTCAACTGCTAGAGTTAAGCCAACTGCTGATGGCAATAATTGGGGGTATGAAATATTACTTGATGTAAATAGTGAGTTTAAAAGAGCAATGAATGTAAATCAGATTCCACATACTTTTTTACTTAATGGAAAAGGAGAAATTGTTTGGCAACATACTTCTTTTTCGGAAGGTAGTGAACTCGAGCTTATTGAATTAGTTCGTAAATTAAACAAAGGCGAAGATATATCAACCAATAAATAAAATTGGGTTCTTTATTTATAAAATAATCACATGAAAAAGAGACAATTACTTATTATATTAGCATTTTCCTTTATATTACTTCCTTCTGTTGTTTTTTCTCAAAATTTTTTAAATAATGGAAGTATTACTGGCAATTTTCAATTGGATGCTCAATACTATCAGAAAGACAGTACAATAGGAGCACCCGAGGTTCCCGAACAATTGCTGATGAATGCTTTTGCAAATATTATTTATACCAATGGTAAATTTACCACCGGATTAAGATACGAGAGTTACCGAAATCCAATGTTAGGATTTGACAATCGTTATAAAGGAAGTGGAATTGCTTATCGTTTCGCAACATACACTGCGGATGAATTTGAAATAACTGTTGGGAATTTCTACGAACAATTTGGAAACGGTCTTATTTTTAGAGCGTATGAAGAAAGAAATCTGGGGTACGACAATGCTATGGATGGAGTTCGTGTTAAATATAATCCCGTTCAAGGTATTGTAATTAAAGCGATTATAGGAACACAGCGATTCTTTTGGGAACAGGGAGAAGGAATTGTTAGGGGAGGTGATGCTGAGTTTTCGATAAATGATTTATTTTCTTCTCTTTCTGAAAGTAAAACCAGAATAA
>CAIZXK010000338.1 GCA_903936865.1 uncultured Bacteroidales bacterium
AACACATATGGAAAAACAGAGTTTTGCACCATGGTACTTTACTCTTTTCATCTGAAATTAAAGACTTATCACAAGCACTTAAAGTTGATCCATTAAAATTTACTGATAAAGCCGTTAAATCAGTAAGAAGCAGGGTTACAAATATTAGTGAACATTTAAAATATAAAATGGATGTAATGGATTTTTATGAAATGATTATCAATCATATTATTAATTCGCATCCAGATATAAAACTATATGAGTTGTCAGAATATGATCATCAACAAATCAATATTTTGGTTAATAATAAGTATTCTAGTTGGGATTGGAATTTTGGATATTCTCCTAATTATAATTTTAAAAAAACTATAAAAACGAATGGTGGATTCATTGAAATTAATATGGATGTTATTAATGGTATAATTATAGATTTCAAATTATACGGAGATTTTTTCAATATATCTGAAATTTCCGAATTGGAGAATATTATTAAATCAACGCCACATGAAAGAAATATTATTACAGAAAAACTTCAGAATGTATCAATTGGAGATTATATAAACAATACAAATCTGGATGAATTTATAGATGGATTATTTTAAATATATTTTCGTATATTATTAATAATCATTTTTTACTGATATTAAAAATGTCCTATAATATATATTATGTTAAATAGAATTATTAAAAAATAATGAAAGTTTCATGCTTTCATTATTTTTGTTTAAAATATTATTTTTTCAAATCAGCTATTTTCTGATTAACAGATTTTAGTTTCTCAAGCAAATTTAATCTTGTATAAATATCTTTTAATGTTGTTAGAACAACAATATCTTTTGGTTGAATCTCTGTAGCTTTTTCTAAATAAGGCATTGATTTATTTAATTGTTCATCTGCCTGTTTCTTTAAAATATCGTAATTTTTATCCCCTAATGCCAAAGTATTTGCTCTTCCCATAATTTCTACTGCATTATTTACATGTAATGCACCCAAATTATATATAGCATCAAAGTAATCAGATTTAAGTTCTATAGCTTTTAAATATGATTTTTCAGCATTAACCATATCTCCCATTTTTTCATAATTTGTTCCAACTGCAAAATGAATTGTTGGATTGTTTGGATCTTTAGAAATAGCTGTATTTAAAGCATTTTGAGCTTTAGCAGCATTACCGGTAAATAAATAGATATTCGCTTCAGAAATAATTAAATCATAACTTTCCGGAAATTTTTTTCTACCATTTTCGATAGTTTTTATAGCTTTAATTGTATCATTTTCAGACTTATATATATTAGCCAATGATGAATAAATAGATGGCTGACTATAATTTGATTTAGTTAATGATATATAATGTTCTTTTGCTTTAGCATTGTTACCGGCAAGTTCAGAACAAAGTGCAGCATTAAAAGTAGCTAAAGTGTCTTTATTTCCAAAAACATTATTTATCTTAATAGTTTTTTCAAAAAAATCAATAGCATTATTGTAATCTTTATTATTATAAGATTCAACACCTTTATTGTAAAACTGCTCAGAACAAGCAAATAAGCCTATTATATTTTTTTGTTGATATTCTTTATCTTTATCTAATTCAATAGATTTTTGATAAGAATCATAAGCAACCTGAACAGCATTGTTAGCTAATTTTTGATATTCAGGATTAGTTGAAGCAGCAATCTGGATATAGATACTTCCTCTGTAATTCCATGTTTTTGGATCATTCATGGTTTTCTCATGAGTAATCGTTGGTTCAATATTTTCTAAAGCTTTATCTAATCTGCCATTTCTTAAATAACCAGCAGCTGATTGAACCTTAACACTTTGTGCATTTACCATGGTGTATATTATAACCATTGATAAAGATAAAATTAGTCTTTTCATTTTTTAATTATTTATTATTAGTTTTTAATTAATTAAATACAAATTTATATGTTTTAAAACAAAATCAATGCCAAATATTAATAATATTTATTCTTCTTCTTTTTCTTTTGGAGAAATTTCATTAATAGAATCGTCTATTTCAATAGTATCTCCAATAATATCACCTTCAGCATGAACCTTAACATATCTTTCGGAATCAGATTCAATTATTTCAATATCTTCTATCTCTTCAGACTCCTCATTTATAACTTTAGCAACTGCAGCAATAGCATCATTTTCTTTCAGGTTAATTAATCGTACCCCTTGTGTTGCTCGACCCATAACTCTTAATTCTGATATTGCAAGACGAATGATAATACCTGATTTATTTATTATCATTAAATCATCATTATCCAAAACATTTTTCACAGCTATCAAACTTCCGGTTTTTTCTGTAATATTAATTGTCTTAACACCTTTACCACCTCTGTTTGTCTCTCTGTAATCTTCTAATTTTGATCGTTTACCATATCCATTTTCTGAAACAACCAAAATATCATCTTCCTGGCTAGTTACACAAACCATTCCAATAACTTCATCTTTAGGGTTAGCTAAAGTTACACCTTTAACACCTGTAGCATTTCTTCCCATCGGTCTAACTTTTTTCTCATTAAACCTGATTGCTTTACCTGATTTTAAAGCAAGCATTACTTCATTGGATCCATTGGTTAGTTTTACTTCTAATAGCTGATCATCTTCCCTGATATTAATTGCATTTATTCCATTTTGACGTGGACGTGAATAAGCTTGAACAGAGGTCTTTTTAATAATTCCTTTTTGAGTACATAGAATAATGAAATTATTGTTAATATACTCTTCATCCTTAAGATCTTTAATATTAATATAAGCCCTAACCTTATCTTCTCTTTCAATATTTATAAGATTCTGAATTGCTCTTCCTTTTGATGTTTTTGCTCCTTCAGGAATTTCAAAAACCCTCATCCAGAAACATTTACCTTTTTCTGTAAAGAATAGCATATAATTATGCATTGAAGCAATAAATAAATGTTCCAAAAAGTCTTCGTCTCTTGAATCAGATCCTTTTGAGCCACGTCCTCCCCTATTTTGACGACGATATTCTATAAGTGGGGTTCTTTTTATATAGCCTAAATGAGAAATTGTTATTACAACATCCTCATCAGCAATGGTATCTTCAATTTTAAAATCAGAAGCTGCATATTCAATTTCTGTTTTTGCTTTATCTCCGAATTTATCCTTTATTTCAATTAATTCAGTTTTTATAATTTCCATCCTTAAAACTTCATCAGACAGAACTAATTGATAATATTCTATCATTTTAAGTAATTCGTCATACTCGTTTTTCAATTTATCACGTTCTAAGCCTGTAAGACTTCTTAAACGCATATCAACTATTGCCCGAGCCTGAATATCAGATAATCCGAATTTTTCCATTAAACCAGTCCTTGCTTCATCCACCGTTTTGGAGGCTCGTATAATAGCAATTACTTCATCTATATGATCAAGAGCAATAAGTAGTCCCTCTAAAATATGTGCTCGTTTTTGAGCTTCATTAAGTTCATATTTTGTTCTTCTAATTACTACATCATGCCTGTGTTCTACAAAATATTTTATAATATCTTTAAGATTGAGCATCATAGGTCTGCCTTTAACAAGTGCTATGTTATTAACACTAAAAGAAGATTGGAGAGCAGTATATTGATATAACTTATTGAGAACTACATTGGTAATTGCATCTTTTTTAATTTCATAAACAATTCGCATTCCTGTTCTATCAGATTCATCTCGAATATCGCTGATACCTTCAATTTTCTTTTCATTTACCAGATCAGCAGTTTTTTTAATCATTTCTGCTTTATTAACCTGATACGGAATTGCTGTAACTATAATTCTTTCTTTACCATTATCTTCATTTTCAATTGTAGCAACACCTCTTATAACTATTCGACCTCTACCTGTTTCGTAAGCATCTCTAACTCCTTCATAACCATATATTATTCCACCAGTTGGGAAATCAGGAGCTTTAATGAATTTCATCAATTCAGTTATGGTTATCTCATTATTTTCAATATAAGCAATAATACCATCAATAACTTCACTCAAGTTATGGGGTGGCATATTTGTAGCCATACCAACAGCAATCCCTGAAGTTCCATTCACTAAAAGTTGAGGAATTCTTGATGGTAAAACAGTGGGTTCTTTTAATGAATCATCAAAATTTAACTGAAAATCAACAGTATCTTTATCTATATCACTTAAAGTTTCTTCAGCAATTTTTTGTAATCTGGCTTCAGTATAACGCATGGCAGCAGGTGGATCCTGATCAATTGAACCAAAATTACCCTGACCATCAATCATTGGATATCGTAATGACCAATCCTGAGCCATCCTTACCATAGCATCATAAACAGATGAATCTCCATGTGGATGGTATTTTCCTAATACTTCCCCTACTATTCTTGCAGATTTCTTATAACCACGATTAGATAAAATTCCTAAATCGTACATAGCATATAAAATTCTTCTGTGAACGGGCTTTAATCCGTCTCTAACATCGGGTAATGCTCTTGAAACAATTACAGACATTGAATAATCAATGTATGACGATTTCATTTGATTTTCGATATTTACTTTTATTATTTTTTCACCTTCGTTCATTACTGTATCCATAAGTCGTTTAATAACAAATGTTTGTATTATTAGTCAAAACGTTACGAAATTAATAAAAAACAATGAGACTAACAAATTTTTCACAGCCTTATTACTAACATTATTGTGTTAATAAATTTAGATTTTTAAGCACTTAAATTACGAATTTGTCATTAATTTTGAATATTTTATATATGATTAGGTTAATAATACTGTAATTTATTAAAAATAAAACTTTTAATAAATTCAATTGTTTACTTTTGCATTAAATATACATGAATATAAATGGAAGCAAAATTTTCACAACGAGTAAAAGATGTATTAGCATTTAGCCGTGAAGAGGCCATGCGATTAGGGAATGATTATATTGGAATAGAGCACCTTATGTTAGGTATTATTAGGGATGGAGAAGGTATTGCAATTCAATTGCTATCTTATATGGATATTAATTTAATCGATTTTAAGCATTCTATTGAGAAAGCAATTGGAAAAAATGATGGAAAACCATCAAAAGATAACACAAATATTCCTTTGGTAAAACAAGCTGAAAAAGCACTGAAAATAACATATCTGGAAGCAAAACTTCATAAAAGTGAAATTATTGGAACAGAACACTTATTATTAGCAATACTTAAAGATGAAGATAATATAGTAACCAAATTATTGAAAAATTCTGACGTTAATTATAATGTTATTAAAGAACAGTTAACTAATATTCAAAATATTAAGGATGACGATACAAAATTTAATCCTAAAGATGAGTTACCTGGAGGAATGTCAGACGATCCATTTGAAGAAGAAGGTAAAGGTTATGGAGGTGCGACAAAAAAAACAGCTGATATTAAGTCAAAAACACCAGTTTTAGATAATTTTGGAAGAGATTTAACAAAAGCTGCTGAAGAAAATAAACTGGATCCAATAGTTGGACGTAGTAAGGAATTAGAGCGTATTGCACAAATCTTAAGTCGCAGAAAAAAGAATAATCCCATATTAATTGGTGAGCCTGGAGTTGGCAAATCAGCAATAGCAGAAGGTTTAGCGTTGAAAATTATTCAAAGAAAAGTTAGCAGAGCCTTGTTTAACAAACGCTTAGTAACTTTAGATTTAGCATCATTGGTTGCTGGTACAAAATATCGAGGGCAATTTGAAGAAAGGATGAAAGCCGTTTTAAATGAATTGGAAAAAAATCCTGATATAATCCTGTTTATAGATGAAATTCATACTATTGTTGGGGCTGGAAATGCATCTGGATCATTGGATGCATCTAATATGTTCAAACCTGCATTAGCAAGAGGTGAAATTCAATGTATAGGAGCAACTACTTTAGATGAATACCGTCAATATATTGAAAAAGATGGTGCTTTAGAGCGTCGTTTTCAAAAAGTATTGGTAGATGCCACAACACCAGAAGAAACTATTGAAATTCTAAATAATATAAAAATAAAATATGAAGATCATCATTTGGTAACATATTCAGATGAGGCCATTAAAGCATGTGTTTATCTTACCAATCGTTACATGACAGATAGATATTTACCGGACAAAGCTATCGATGCATTGGATGAAGCAGGTTCCCGTGTTCATATTACGAATATAAATGTACCTGCTGAGATTATTGATATTGAGAATCAAATAGAGGATACAAAATCTCAAAAGAATAAAGCAATAAAAAGCCAAAAATATGAAGAAGCTGCTAAATATAGAGATATTGAGCGTCATTTGGCTGATAAATTGGAAATTGCTAAAAAGAAATGGGAAGAAGATTCTCAGGTTCATAGAGAAATAGTTTCTGAAGAAAATGTAGCCGAAGTGGTTGCTATGATGACAGGTGTTCCTGTTCAACGAATTGCTCAAAATGAAGGTGAACGCTTAATTAAAATGGAAACTGAACTTGAAGGGACAGTAATAGGTCAAAATGAAGCGATTAAAAAGGTAGTAAAAGCTATAAGACGCAATAGAGCAGGATTAAAAGATCCAAACAAACCAATTGGTACTTTCATTTTTCTTGGTCCTACAGGTGTTGGAAAAACATATTTAGCAAAAGTTTTATCAAAATATTTGTTTGATAATGAAAATGCACTTATTAGAATTGATATGAGCGAATATATGGAAAAATTTGCTGTATCCAGATTAATTGGTGCTCCTCCTGGATATGTTGGCTATGAAGAAGGTGGTCAGCTAACTGAAAAGGTTAGACGTAAACCATATTCTATAGTTTTACTTGATGAAATCGAAAAAGCTCATCCCGATGTATTTCATTTGCTTTTACAAGTATTAGATGATGGTGTTTTAACTGATAGTTTAGGACGAAAAGTAGATTTTAAGAACACAATTGTTATTATGACTTCCAATATTGGATCTCGCCAATTAAAAGATTTTGGTCAGGGTGTTGGTTTTAATACAAATGCCAGAGCTTCAGGAAAAGCCACATATGCACAAGGAGTTATTGAAAATGCTTTAAAAAAATCTTTTGCACCAGAATTCTTAAACAGAATTGATGATATTATAATTTTTGAGCAATTAGAAAGAGAAGATATTCATAAAATTATTGATATTGAGCTTACTCAGGTTTATGAAAGAATTAAAAAATTAGGTTTTGTTCTGGTAATTTCATCTAAAGCTAAAGATTTTATTGTTGAAAAGGGTTGGGATTCTCAATTTGGAGCAAGACCTTTAAAACGAGCTATTCAAAGATATGTTGAAGATGTTGTTGCTGAAGAGATTATCAAAACAAAGTTGCAGGAGAATGATATTATAACTGTTGATTATGATGAATTAAAGCAAGATGTATTTGTTGAAGTAACAAAAAGTAATCATTAAAATAATAAAATATATTTCATAAAAAAAGCCTGTGTAAACACAGGCTTTTTTTAAAACATTTCGTTAAGCTTGGATTTAAATTCATTTGAATTGAAATCTGTTACTACCATCAAGTCACCAATATCTGAATATATGGTCTTCGAAACTGCATCTCCTGAATTATAATATCTGATATTAATTTCAAATCCATTATCTTTATAATATATGAGGTTTTCTTTATTATCTTCGATAAAAAATTCATCAATATCTTTAGTGGATTCAGAAATGTATTTATTAACTAATATTTCAGAAAAACTAATTGATTCAGATACAGAACTATTTGTAAATGCATATTCACCAAAAATAAATATATCATTTGCAAAAAAGTAAATAGTTTTAATTTTAGAGTTTTGAATAGTATCATGATAACCTATTATTAAAATTCTATAATCTTTAAGTTTTAATGCATTAAAACAAAATGGAATTCCTCGACTTCTAAAAATATCATCATATTTTAATGTAAATGGTGTATTTCCAAATTGAATATTTTCTTTTGTTTTATAAACTTTTAATGTAGGATCCCTTTTAATGTAAGTTAAAATATGAGAAAAAAAATCATCTTTAATACATGGCGAAAAAGGACTTCGTAAATCATTGTCTTTAAACACACTAACGTATTCATAACTATATTGCCCTTTTCTCAGTTTTGTAAAGAATACATGTAACTTGAATATTAATACTTTAAACATGATTTTTATTATTTTAATTTGATTTGATAATATTTAATAAGCATTTTATAATATAATCGAATACTACTTTACAATGAAACTAACTAATTCTAAATTAAACTAATTTATAATATTTGAGAAAGTCTGGATTCAATTTCTTTTGTTGAATCAATAGTATCAAGAACAATACTTGATAATTCCTTATAAATGTTTCTAGACTTTTCGTTTTCAGAATTAAAATATTTAATACTTCTTTCAAACCCATTATCGTAATAATAAATCATATTTTTGTTCTTATCCTCAATAAAAAATTCTTCACTTTTCCCTATTGATTCAGAAATATACTTTTTTATTAAAATTTTGGAAATATTGCGTCAATATATGTTTTACATTCAGGATATGACCATGAATTTATACTACCTCCAATATCTACAGAGTTATAATTGTTTTTTAAAATTAATTCTTTAATTTTTTGTTGGTACGCTCCGATACCTGTGTATTCCCATTCTATAATCATTATTTAAAATTATTTACAAGTTTTATTGTTTCTTCATTATAAGGTCCATTGTCATGAACAATATACGCATTAACTCCTTTAAGAGTAACATTGTTGTCGTTATTAATAATAACACTATCTTTAGAATTGTAAGTGCTAAAGAAAAATTCACATTCTTGGTCAATTAAAATATCATCATTTAATAAGTATTCAATTGTCCACTTAC
>CAIZXK010000339.1 GCA_903936865.1 uncultured Bacteroidales bacterium
TGCTGGAATGCTCCGAAGAAAATTGTCATTTCTGCAACAAATCCACTCAAACCTGGTAAACCTAAACTTGCTAAACCAGCAATTACATAAGCAACACCCAAAAATGGCATAACCTTCATTAATCCTCCCATTTCATTAATCATTCGAGTATGGGTCCGACCATAAATCATTCCAATTAAAGCAAAGAAAAGTGCTGTCATCAATCCATGAGAAATCATTTGTAACACAGCTCCATCCAACGCTGTTTTATTCATCATTAAAACAGCAAACAAAACTAATCCACAATGACTTACAGAAGAGTATGCATTGATGTATTTTAAATCTTTTTGAACTATTGCACCAAAAGCACCATAAACAACACTTACAGAAGTAAGAATAATAAATATCCATGATAACTCTTTAGCAGCATCCGGCAATAAGAAAATGGCAACTCTAAATGCACCGTAACCACCAAGTTTCATCAATACACCTGCATGCAACATCGAAACTGCTGTAGGAGCAGAAGCATGACCATCGGGCGACCATGTATGAAAAGGAAATAAAGCACCTAAAATTCCAAATCCAACAAAAGTCATTGGAAAAAACATCATTTGAGCTTGAATAGGAATATGAACTTTTGAAATTTCCAATAAATTGAATGTTAAAGCACCTCCATCAGGAGCCGAATTGGTATAAATTCCAAGTAAACCAACCAGTAATAAAGCTGAACCACCCATTAACATCAAGGTTAACTTCATGGCAGCATATTCCTTCGGACCACTTCCCCAGATTCCAATAAGAAGATACATTGGAATTACGGCAACTTCATAAAACAGGAACATGGTAAATAAATCCAATGAAATAAAGAAACCAAATACACCAGAAGCCAATAAAATTAATGAGATAAAAAACTCTTTAGGCAAAAAATCAACCTGCCATGATGCAAAAATACCTGCAAAAACAACAATCGCCGTCAAACCAATCATAGCCACAGAAATACCATCAACACCCACAGTATAATGGATATTGAGAGCTTCATACCATAAATAGTCAACCATAAATAACATTTCTGCATTATTTCCTGCGTTACGAGCTGATAAATAAGCATAGATGAGATAAGCCGCCAGTAGCAATTGTATTCCCATTCCGATAGCAGAAACAATACGAACCTGCTTTGTATCTTTTACTAACATAATAACCAGCACTGTAATAACCGGTATTATAACAAATAGTGATAATAAATCCATTACTTCTTAATGTTTAGTTTGAAAATAAGTAAATGAAAATTACTCCAAGCAAAATGGCACCTGATACAAATACAAATGCATATTGCTGAACTTGCCCTGATTGAAAGCCACGAATTTTAAATGACACGTAGTTGGTTATCCATGCTATTGAATTCATAAATCCATCTACAATATGTCTGTCGAACCATGCAACCGGACGAGAAATATAATTAAAAATTATTTTTTTTGTTACAAACAAATAAATTTCATCAAAATAAAATTTATTGAAAGCACCTACATAAATTAGTTTTAAACCTGAAGCCATTCTATCAGGTAACTCACTTTCTTTTTTATACATAACAAAAGCAACACCGATACCGATTAAACCAACAACAATTGAAGGAATTGCAACATTCATCCACTCAATATGAGCTTCAAATGCCATTCCATCAGAAGTTACCAATTGACTAAAAGGAATATAACCTGTAAATATTGAGGCTATTGCAAGAAATATCAATGGTATGGTCATTGTTAGAGGAGCTTCATGAGGTGTATGATGATAATGAGGTTCTTTATTCCAGAAAACTCTGAAATATAATCTGAACATATAAAAAGCAGTTAACCCAGCTACAAATAATTGAACAAAAAATATCAATTTATTATGATGAAAAGCTGCACTTAATATTTCGTCTTTACTAAAAAATGCAGATAAAAATGGAATACCAGCAATTGTTAAGCAAGCAATTAAAAATGTTATATGTGTTATTGGTAAATATTTTCTTAAACCACCCATTTCATTCATAACATTACTATGAACTGCATGAATAATTGCACCTGCACCCAAAAACAATAATGCTTTAAACATCGCATGTGTAAACAAATGAAACATAGAAGCCATGAAACCCAAACCATCATGTCCACCATAACCAGATACACCTAAGCCTACCATCATATAACCGATTTGCGACATAGTTGAGTAAGCAAGCACACGTTTTATATCCATTTGAGTACAAGCAATTACTGCGGCAAACAATGAAGAAAAAGAACCTACATAAGCAACAACAGTTAAACCATCAGGAGCCGAAAGTGCATAAACAGGGAATAATCTTGCTACCAGGTAAACCCCAGCAACAACCATTGTAGCAGCATGTATCAATGCAGAAACAGGAGTTGGACCTTCCATGGCATCTGGTAGCCATATATGTAAAGGAAACATAGCGGATTTACCAGCACCACCCATAAATACAAAAATCAATGACCAGGTCATGGTTGATAAACCTAAAAATGCTATACCTCCACCTGTGGCCATTGCTGCTCCATTAACTGTAGTTAAACTGATAAAATCAAATGTTCCGGTATTAAAAGATAAAATTAATATCCCGATTAAAAATCCTAAATCGGCAAAACGGGTAACAATAAATGCTTTTTTAGATGCAGAAACAGCTGATGGTTTTTCATAGTAAAATCCAATTAAAAGGAATGAAGAAACCCCAACCAATTCCCAAAATATATACATTTGGAATATATTGGTAGCCAAAACCAAACCTAACATCGAAAAACTAAAAAGTGAAAGAAAAGCATAAAAACGGGCAAATCCTTTTTCACCTTTCATATATCCAAGACTATATATATGAACCATGAAAGAAACAGTAGTAACTACAATCAACATCATTACAGAAATCGGATCTAATAAAACACCCATATCTACATGTAATTTATCTGTAAATTGAAGCCAAACTGTATTAAAGGCTAATATTTTTTGAAATGCACCATCTATTTTTTCTGTATTGAAAAAATAACTGTAAGCTGTTATATAGGATAAAACAGCAGAAATACCTAAACCAACTGTCCCTATAATTCCCGAAACAATGGGTTTCATTTTATGTCCCAATAATCCAATAAAAAGGAAAACAAAAACTGGAATTAGTGGAATTAATACTGTATAACTAAAATTTGACATATTTGTAAGTATAATTTATTAGTTAGTATTTCATTTCATCAGCCTGTTCCACATCAATGTTATGGAAGTGCCTGTAAATATTTATGATGATAGCGATTGCAACTGCAGCTTCAGCAGCAGCTACTGCAATTATAAAAAGTGCGAAAAAATGACCTTCCAATTGTCCCGGAAATAAGAAACGGTTAAATGCCAGAAAATTAATATTTACTGCATTTAACATCAATTCAACCGACATCAATATGGTAATCATATTCTTACGGGTCATAAAACCATAGACTCCCACAAAAAACATGAGGGTAGCTGTAACTAAAAAATACACTAATGGAATTCCTGCATTCATATTATTTGGTTTTTACTTTTTTAGCAACTACGATTACTGCAATCATTGCAGCAAGTAATAAAATACTGATTAATTCAAATGGAAGTGCATAACCTTGCTCACCCCAACTTATCAAACTATTTCCAATTAAATTCATATTAACATCTTTTGCGGTTTCAGTACCAGGTGTGAATGTATAATTCAAGAGTGTTGTACAAACCAATATAGCACCAATTATAGAAGCAATGGCTGCATATACCCTTTTCATTAAAGCGGGAGTTTCAAATTTTTCTTCGATGTGACTGGTTAATAAAATTGAAAATATGATAAGTACCACAATACCACCAGCATATAATGTAAGTTGAACTGCTGCCAAAAACTCATAATTTAGCATAAAATACATACCAGCAGTTGATATCAGTACAAACAACAGATAGGTTGCTGCTCTTAGTATTCTTCGGCTGGTAACTGTCAATATTGAAAATATTATTATTATCGCCGAAAAAATTATAAACATTATTTGATTTCCTGTCATAATAAAATTCTTTTATTATAAAATTAATGATATTGATTTATTCTTTTACTTTTTCCTTAAGTGATGAACCAGGCTTATTTAAAGTTTTAATCAACTTTTCCCTATTAAAAACTGCATGTTCAAATCCTTGTGAGAATACTATGGCATCCTGAGGACAAACCTTGATACATATTCCACAGAATGTACACATTGACAATTTATAGATATAAGTATCCAGTTCTTTTTTCTTTTTACCATCTTCCTTTTCAACTTGTTTGCTGATAACTTCAATACTTCCGTTCGGACAATTTATTTCACAAATGCTGCAAGCAGTACATTTATGTTGATTGTTTTCATCGTGAGGCATGGAAACTTCTCCTTTGAAACGATCAAACATTTTTAATGTTTTTCTGTTTTCAGGATATTGCTGAGTTATAATTTGCCTTGGATGAACGAAATAATAACCGGTTACTTTCATTCCTGTAAGTAAGGTCTTGATTCCTCCAAATAATTCTTTCAAATAATTTATGATAGCGTTCATATCAGATTATTATCGCTTTAATTTGTATTTTTATTAGAAATGCCATCCCATCAACACGATAAGTGCCATAAGAATAATATTAAATAAGTTAATGGGTAATAAATACTTCCATTCCAATTTAAGTAACTGATCAATTCTTAATCTTGGGAAAGTCCATTTAAACCACATCATAAGAAAGATTACCACTAAAGTTTTCCCCATATACCAGAAAAATGGTGGAATATAATCCATAACAATATTGAATCCTTCCCAACCTGGTATATGCAATGGCATCCAGCCTCCCCAGAATATAGTAGCAGCAATGGATGCAACAATAAACATATTCATATATTCTGCCAGGAAAAAGAATGCAAATTTAATACCCGAATATTCAGTATGGAATCCGGCAGTTAATTCTGATTCTGCTTCCGCTAAATCGAAAGGACCTCTGTTAGTTTCAGCTGTACTTGCAATTAAAAATATTACAAATGCGATGAAAGCAGGAACATGTCCGGTAAAAATGAACCATCCGTTACGTTGTGCCTCAACAATTTCTGATAATTGCATACTTCCAGCCAAAATAACCATGGTAACCATTGACAATCCAACAGAAAGTTCGTAACTAACTATTTGAGCTCCACTTCGCATAGCTCCTATTAATGAGTATTTATTATTACTTGACCAACCGGCAAGTAAAATACCAACAACTCCTAAAGATGATACTGCCATTACATAAAAAATCCCTACATTCAGGTCGATTGCATGTAATCCTTTACCAAATGGAATAGCAGCAATTGCCATAAATGAAGCAATTATTACAATAAATGGGGCTAAATTAAAAAGAATTTTATCTGCTTTATTTATTGGAATCAATTCTTTCATCAACAACTTAATGAAGTCGGCAAAAGTTTGAAAAATACCATAAGGTCCCACTCGATTAGGGCCTACCCTATTTTGAATAAATGCACATACTTTTCTTTCAGCATATACCAGAAATAAACCAACTAAAGCGTAAAATAAAAGAAAAACCACACCAATAATTACCATTTCAGTCAACATTGCTAAAATTGGTGGTAAATTATCGTATAACGCTTTATCTATAGTTTGGTTAAATGATGTGAAATCGTAAATATCAAATGCCATCTTTGCTATTTTTATATTATTGATTATACTATTTTAAGTGTATCTGATTTTGAATATTATCTGTCAATATCAGGAATTACTAAATCCAAAGAACCTCCTATTGCTACCAAATCGGCAATCTTATGTCCGGCTCCAAGTTTATTGATAGCTGATAGATTACTGAAATTTGGTGAACGGAATTTTACCCTGTAAGGATACTTTTCACCTGTACTAAGTACGTAAACTCCAAATTCTCCTCTTGCTGCTTCAACTCTTTGATAATATTCGCCTTCAGGTAATTTAATTATTGGCTTCATTTTAACCGCATAATCTCCTTCTGGAATATTATCAATCAATTGCTCAAGAATTTTCATGGATTCCCACATTTCCTCAACTCTTGCTTTGTACCTATGAAAAGAATCTCCTTTGGTATATAATATTTCTTTAAATTCAACTTTATCGTAAGCACTGTATGGATGATGCTTTCTTACATCACAGGCAAAACCGGACGCTCTTCCGGAAGGACCGGTAACGCCATAATTAATTGCTTCCTCTAAAGTTAAAAGACCAATATCAGTAGTTCTTTCTTTTAGAATAACATTTCCTGTTAATAGCTCATCATATTCAGGTAATTTTTTTCTGAAATAGGTAATAAATTCTTTAACTCTTCCAATGAAGTTTGGATGAATATCATTCATTAAACCACCGGGAACATTAAAGCTTTGCAATAAACGGGCTCCTGTGGTTTCTTCAAAAATATCAAGAATTTTCTCTCTATCACGCAATCCATAAAAATAAGTTGTTAAAGCACCTAAATCCATTCCAAAAGCACACCACCATAATTGATGCGATGCCAATCGGGTTAATTCATCCAAAATGGTACGAATGTATTTAACTCTTTCAGGAACTTCAATCTGAAGTGCATTTTCAACCAATAAACAAACGGCTTCGTTATTAGTATGAGCAGATAGATAATCAAGACGATCCGTTAAATGTATTATTTGCTGATAAGTGAGTCTTTCACACATTTTTTCTATTCCGCGATGAATATATCCACAATGAGGTTCTATATTTTCAACGGTTTCTCCTTTTAAAGAGATCTTCAAACGTAAAACACCATGAGTGGATGGGTGTTGTGGACCCATATTTACAATGTATTCCTCTTGCTGAATACTGTTATTTGTAATAATATTTTCCATAATTATCTTGTTATAATATTATTATCTGTATAATCTTTGCGTAATGGATAACCAATCCAATCTTCTTCATCCAGAAAAATTCTTCGCATGTCAGGATGATTGGTAAATGTAATTCCAATTAAATCATACACTTCACGTTCGTGGAAATCAGCAGTAATCCATATGTTGCTAACAGTATCCAAAACTGGATTTTCTCTACTGTCAGCTTTCACTTTCAATACTACAAGATGATTATGCTTGGTTGACTCCAGATGATAAACCACTGAATAAGCATCTGGTAAATCGTTTCCGGTAAGGCAAATAAGATAATCGAAAGATAAGTCAGCATTATTTTTAAGCATTAAAGCTGTTTTAGACAAATTTTCCGCTACAACATTTAATTCCAAATACTGCTTACCTTCAACAATATTTATAGTTGAATCTATTGATTGGATTTTTTCCTTTAATTGTTCGTTATTCATTTCTGTAATTTATAAAAAGAATAGAAAACTATTTATTATCTGTATCAGCAAAAGTATCCGGTTGTTTGCGTGGATTTCTGATAGTTTCTGTTTGTATCTTGCGTTGCAACTGCATTACACCATATAAAAGAGCTTCAGGACGAGGTGGGCAACCCGGAATGTAAACATCCACAGGAATAACCTTTTCTACTCCTTTTACCACATGATACGAATTATAATAAAATGGACCACCAGAAATTGCACAGGCACCCATTGCAATTACATACTTAGGTTCAGGCATTTGATCGTATAACCGTTTTAGAACAGGAGCCATTTTATTTACAATAGTCCCGGCAACTACAATAACATCTGCTTGTCGCGGACTGGCTCTGTAAACTTCAATCCCAAAACGAGCAAAATCATGACGGGAAGCTCCAGCTGCCATCATTTCGATACCACAACATGCTGTTGCAAAGGTAAGAGGCCAAACAGAATTTGATCTTCCCCAGTTTATTATAGCATCAACAGTTGTAAAAAATAAGTTTCCTCCGGTTTGTTTAAAGAGTTCCAATGTTTCGTTATCATTGAAATCTTCATATTTCATTGACTTTATTCCCATATCAAAGCACGTTTTTTCCAGGCATATAATAAACCTAAACCAAGAATTGTAAAGAAAATAATAATTTCGACAAATGCTGCTATTCCGCCTGTTTTCATGATAACCGCCCAGGGAAACAAAAATACTGTTTCTACATCGAATATTAAAAACAGAATAGCAAACAAGTAATAACCAACATTAAACTGAAGCCAGGTTTTCCCTTGTGTTGGAATTCCACATTCGTAAGGTTCTGATTTTTGCGGGTTAAATGATTTTGGAGGTACTAAACTTGAAAAAATTAAAGCTCCTCCAACCAATACCACCGCAACAATAAAAAATAGAATTAAACTTTCACTGTTCATACAACTTTTTATAAAGGATGAATAAAATAATTTGCAATATTATGAAAAAATACTTCAATTAATTTAAATTATCTGCATTTATCAATTTATCGTTGATAATTATCAGTAATAATATCAGAAAAACAAGATTGTGATTTTATTAAAATATTAAAATTCAGCATATAGCATCGCCATTTTAGATGTATAACAAATTTATCATTTATTAAACTGATTTAAATCATATTTTAAACCTTGTTTTATTTGTTTTTTAATTGTTATGTAATTTCCAAAAATTTACTGGATATTTAAATATCAAGCATTCAAAATAAACTTACTAATTTACAGAAATCTACAAACAATATTTCAACTAATTCTTTTCGGGAATTCTAAAAATTGCTGTTTCAACTCAAATTATTTGCTGTTTCAGCACCTTATAATCTGTCTTTCCGGTTCCAAGCAATGGAATTTCTTCAACCTTTATCAATTTATTCAATTTTACAAGATTAGGGAAGCCATTTTCTTTAAGATAAGCATTAGCTTCTGTAATATCAATGTTGTTCTTTGCAAATAAAACAATCTGTGGTGGATCTATTGCGTCGTTTCCCTCAACTGCAAGCAAAACTTCTTCGTCGCTACCATACTTTTTAAGCAATACACCTTCAATGGCTGGCAAGCT
Source organism: uncultured Bacteroidales bacterium (assembly GCA_903936865.1). Taxonomy (GTDB): domain Bacteria; phylum Bacteroidota; class Bacteroidia; order Bacteroidales; family JACABE01; genus JACABE01. Next base: position 8,895 of record CAIZXK010000339.1, read on the forward strand.
TATCATTTCTCCGGCAAGCTTAATAAATCTTTTGAGTCTTCCGGTTATAAATAGGAAACCTTCTTCATCCATTTTGCCTAAATCGCCGGTTTTATAATATGCTGAACCATTAATTTCGACAAATGGATTGGAAATTGTTTTATCCGTATAGCCACTGAAAATACTTTCTCCTTTAACCATTATCATTCCTTCTTCGCCTTGTGGTAATGGTTTATAATTGTTATAATCGACTAATAAATAATCTACACCTTTAATAAACTTTCCTACACTTTTTTCTTTCTGTATTTCCATCGGATTAATGGTTAGCACTGGCGAACACTCCGTGATACCGTATCCTTCGAGTAATCTGGCATTTTTATCTGCTTTTTCGTAAAACGTCTTTATAATTGAAGGATGTAAACTTTCGGCACCGGTAATGGCAAGTATTACGTCCTTTAAATCGTCCTGAGTGGAAACGGATAGCAACATCTTTAGGAAAGTTGGAGTGGCAAGCAGTGTGTTTGCACCTGTGTGTTTTAAAATCTTAAGCACTTCGCGACTATCGGTAGGATCGGGAGTATAGGCTACCTTAACACCTGATATTAATGGAAGAATTGTTAGAACCGTAAAACCGAAACTATGGAAAGGCGGAAGAAAAGATAGTAAAATATTATCATTACTGATTTTAATAATTTCGAAAACGCCCCAAAGATTAGTAACAATATTTTGATGCGTTAAAGGAACTGCTTTGGGCAAGGATTCGCTACCCGAAGTAAACAGAATAACAGCTGTATCGTTGGGCATTATTTTTGGTTTCGACTTCATTAAAAAGCTAAATACACCCGATATTTTAGTAAATAGAGAGATTTCTTTCACTTTTTGTTCAAAAAATATACATTTTTGTTTTACGTTATCGGAAAGTAAATCCTGTACTTTGTCGTGAAAAGCTTTGGCTGTGAGAATTACCTTTAAATCGACATCAGCCACACAA
>CAIZXK010000340.1 GCA_903936865.1 uncultured Bacteroidales bacterium
GTAGCTATTTTCGAAGCTTTTATTTTCGATTTTTGTGCATTATAAAATATCGGAATCGAAATACCTGCCTCAAATCCATGATAGTATGCGGAATTCTCATAAAAATTGGTGCCCATAAAGTAGTTGAAAGAAAAATCGGGTAGCAACTTGTTCTTTTCAATTCCGATATTGGCATTGCCAAGGGCTTCCTTTTCCTTTAACCATGAATAGAAAGGAGTAGATTCTATAGTTCTGTTTGTATATTTTAAAACCTGTATCTCATGCGAAACCGTAAATGAACTATCGTAAGCCATCAAGGATTTCAGTTTTGAAAAAGTGTTGTCAAAATTATATCTTACTTCAGTTAACTGGTGTTGAATTTGTTGTTGTTTAGCTTTCATATTAAGCAAATCAAGATTGCTGATATCACCCTTGATATTTCTGAAAGTTGCACCTCTTACTATATTGAAGTACAAACTATCGATGCTTTCATATATTTTCAATTTTTCTTTTATTACCTGAAGTTCTGTATAGTTTAGTGATACCTGCTTGATTAAATTTTCACTTTGTATTTTCAGTTCAGTTAAAGCCATGGTATATTCTATTCTTTTTGCTTTTATTTCAGCACTATACAGCGTTGGAAAACTGAAATTCTGAGTAATACCCCAAACTTTCAACGCATGATTATTGGCTGCAATATTATTTTGATCGCTGCCAAAAGTAAAATTGGTTTTTCCCAATGAAATTGCAGAAGGTATCAGTGCTTTATATTCATCTTTTTTAAGCGAATAAGCTTTGATTTCTTTATTGTTTTGTAAAGCAATGTTTATGGCATCATCCATTTTGATTTCTTTGGATTGCCCAAAAACATAAAAAGATGGCAGCATAAATAATAGAAGAATAATGCAATGTTTAGCTCTGATAAATCGCAACGGAAAAAGTTTTATTCCGGTTACGTTATAGAAAATCTCAAACATTAAAGGGAGTGCAATCATGGTAAGAAGTGTTGATGTAAATAATCCACCAATAACTACAGTTGCCAGCGGGCGTTGAACTTCAGCTCCGGCACCTGTTGATATAGCCATAGGAAGAAATCCCATTGCAGCAGCACCCGCAGTAAGCATTACCGGACGAAGCCTGTCTTTTGTTCCCTGAATGATTAAATCGCGAATACATAAGCTACCATTATGTTTAAGTTCTTTCAGATGTTCAATAAGAACAATTCCATTTAATACAGCTATCCCGAATAAGGCAATAAACCCAACTCCAGCCGATACGCTAAAAGGCATATCCCGCAACCAGAGCAGGAATACTCCTCCAACAGTTGCCAATGGAATTGCTGTAAAAATCATGATTGCATCTTTTAGCGATTTAAATGCAAAGTGCAGGAAGATAAAAATGAGCAGAAGAGCCACTGGTACTGCTATAAGTAGCCGATTTGTTGCATTTTGCAAATTTTCAAATTGTCCACCATAAGCAATATAAGTTCCCGGTTTTAATGTAATATTTTTATTTACAGTGGCTTGTATGTCTTTTACCACCGACTGAAGGTCTCTATTTCTCACATTCACACTTACAACAACCCTGCGATGTGTATTTTCTCTCGAAATTTTTGCCGGACCTTCTGCATATTCTATCAGGGCAAGTTCAGATAGTGGAATTTGAATTCCATTGGAAATGGGAACTTTCAACTGCTTTATGTCATCAATATCGGTTCTGTTTTGCTTATCGAATCTTACAACCAGATTGAAGCGTTTTTCTCCTTCAAAAACAACTCCGGTAGCTTCTCCGCCAAATGCTGTGGCAAGGTAACTGTTGAGTGTTTTGATATCGACACCGTAGTAAGCCATTTTTGATCGGTTATAGTCGATTTTTATCTGAGGTAAACCTGCTGTTTTTTCAAGAATAATATCACTTGCACCAGGTATTCCCTCTATTAACTCCTTTATTTCAAGTGCTTTTTTATCGATATAATCCAGATCATCGCCAAAAATTTTGATGGCAATATCGGAACGAACCCCTGTAATCAATTCATTGAAACGCATTTCAATGGGTTGTGTAAATTCGTATTCAATTCCGGGAATGGCAGTAAGGGCTTCTTTAAATTTATCAGCCAATTCTTCCTTATTTCTGGCACTTGTCCATGTATTTTTGGGTTTGAGTTTGATAATCATATCTATTTCTTCCATCGACATGGGATCGGTAGGAACTTCGGCCGCACCAATCCGGCTCACGATTTTATCAACTTCAGGGAAGTTTTTAATCAGTATCTGTTCCATTTTGGTAGTCGTTTCTATGGTCTTCGAAAGTGATGTTCCAGTTTTTAGTACAGGTTGAATAACAAAATCGCCTTCATCTAAAGTAGGTACAAATTCACCACCGATTCTTGTGAAAAGGAAAGCTGTAAATAGCAATGAAATCAAAGCTGCTCCCAGTACAATCCTTTTATGACCAACAGACCAGTTAATTGCAGGAGAGTAAGATTTATGGGCAATATTCATTACCCAATCAGAAATATTTTTCTTTTTATTTTTAGGTGCTTTTAAAAACAATGAGGAAGCTACCGGCAACCAGGTTAAGCCCAAAATCATAGCACCAATAATGGCAAAACAGAACGATAAAGCCATCGGTTTAAACATTTTGCCCTCAACTCCAGTAAGCGAGAGAATAGGTATAAACACAATCAAAATAATAATTTGTCCGAATATGGCAGATTTCATCATTTTAGATGCTCCGTCAAACGAAATAGCATCCATTATGTTTGTCCGTTCTTCGTTATATGTGCTTTCTATTTCACGCTTCTTAACCATTATTTTCAACGCAATAAACTCAACAATAATCACAGCCCCATCAATTATTATCCCGAAGTCAAGAGCTCCAAGACTCATCAGATTTGCATCAATTCCGAAAATATACATCATTGCTATAGTGAAAAGCAGGGATAAAGGTATCATAGAGGTAATTACAAGAGCCGAACGTATATTTCCGAGAAGCAGAAATACGGTAAGCATTACAATTAAAGCTCCCAATATCAGGTTTTCTATTACAGTGAATGAAGTTTTTGCAACCAGTTCGCTTCGGTCAACAATGGGATTGATAAAAATACCCTCAGGAAGGTTTTTCTGTATTTCTGCAACTCTGCTTTTCACTTCGTTTATAACTTCTTTGGAATTTGCATTCTTAAGCATCATTACCTGCCCGAGTATGGTTTCGCCTTTTCCATTTGCTGTAATTGCACCATACCTGTTGGCATGACCAAATTTAACGCTTGCAATATTCCTGATAAGTACCGGCGTTCCATCAATATTTTTAACTATAATATTCTCAATATCTTCAACAGATTTCACTTGTCCATCACCACGTATGAAATAGCTTTGGTTGGTTTTTTCTATATATGAGCCACCCGATATGCTGTTGTTGGCTTCCATGGCATTGAATACTTCCATCAGGCTTATATTCATGGCTATCAGCTGCGAAGGATTTATTGACACCTCATATTGTTTGAGATATCCACCCCAACTATTTATTTCAACTACACCGTTAATTCCTGATAATCTTCGCTTTACAACCCAATCCTGAATAGTACGCAGCTCTGTGGCTGAATATTTATTTTCGTATCCTTCTTTTGCATCAAGTGTATATTGGTAAATTTCACCTAATCCAGTGGTTACAGGACCCATTTCCGGTTCACCAAAACCATCAGGAATTTTTGCCGCAGCACTTTTAATTTTTTCAGCAATAAGCTGACGTGGCAGGTAAGTGCCCATGTTTTCATCAAAAACTATTGTTACCAATGAAATACCAAACTTTGAAACCGAACGGATTTCTTTTACCCCGGGCAGGTTAGCCAATTCCATTTCAACAGGCGCTGTAATATACTGCTCAATTTCCTGCGTTGATAAATTTCCGGAGGTAGTAATAACCTGAATCTGATTATTGGTGATGTCGGGAACGGCTCCAACAGGAATTTTTATTACAGCATATATTCCAAAAGCTGCAATGGTTAATGTAAAAAGAATAATGATAAGTTTATTCTTTATACTGAAGTCTATTATTTTATCAAGCATATCATATTCTTTTAATTACTCTCGTTTCTTATATTTAGATTTAAAATCAAATGCAATATTACATTATGTTTTAATGCAAAATTCAGTTTCTGACATTGTTATTTGATTAACAAATGCAAATATAATTAATTTAAAAGTAAATATGAATTTTTAATTTTTTTTTAATAAATAATGTCATTTAAAGAATTAGATTCAGTAAGTTAATTAATTTTATAATTTAAAAGGGATCTGAAAATTTGATTTTTTGAAGTGAATAAAAAAAATTAAAACTGCAGTTACGATAAATCATGATAGGGTTGAAAGAATAATCATCCTTCTGTATGTCAGTATTGTATTGTCATAAATGTTTCATTTTTTTAAAATTTTATCTGCTGCTAATTTACCTGTAAGAATAGACATAGGCACACCAGCAGGACTATAAGACCATTGTCCTGCCTGATAAATTGAGGGTATTGAAGTATTTACTGAACGATTTGAAAATTGGATTTTATTTTCAACAGGCATCGTTTTTTCAAATGACCACCCAACAATAGCTCCTTCTGAACTGCCTACTCTATTTTCGATACTTAAAGGTGTAAAAGAAAAGCGTTTAATAATTTTATCTTTTAACATTGGGTAAATAGTACCGGAAATTACATTAATCATATAAGTCTCCATTTCTGAAACAAACTCATCGAGCCAACCTGCTTTTCGAATTGCTTTAAACAAATCGTATTCAGCAAGTAAACTTATTATCATACCGGTTTTTCCTGTAGGAACCAATTCAGAATCTTTAAGTCCGGGTATTGAAATCTCGTAGGTGTTTAATCTCGTAAATTTGTCAAGCCAGGTCATAATTTGTTCTTTTTTTATATTTTCAAAATTATTAATCAATTCATTAAGCTCCTTTCTATGTGTTTCGCCTAAGCCGGTTTTTGAGGGGGTATAAAAGAAATGACCATGAGCAATTTTTTTAAAACTCTCCAGTGGCTCATCTATTTCAAGATATAAAGAAAACACTGAATCTCCACCACGATTTTCAAGCATAC
>CAIZXK010000341.1 GCA_903936865.1 uncultured Bacteroidales bacterium
ATTAATAGAATAATAAATTTTCAATGTATCAGTTCTTGAATACAATGTATTCAAAACTAGAATATTACAAAAGATATAAAAAATGATATTTTTAATCATTACAATAATTTTAAAATCAAACGTTATTTTGAAAATTTTATTATTATAATTGATCGTTAAACTTTTACAAAGTTTATTCCAAAAAAAGATTAATTAGTTGATTATTGAGATATTACAAAAAATACAACTTTGTAAAAATTCTAAGTATCTGCAACTTATAAAAGTTAAACGTTGTATTGATTAAATTTATCATCTATTAAATCAATCTTCATAAATAGAACAATAAATAAAATTAGATATTTTTTTTATTAAAACTTACTATGTATTGATTTTTTTTGTTATTTCGCTAACTTTTTATTTTTATAAAAAGAAATTTTAATGATTATTAAATAACGGGTTCACTTTGGGTTACAAAAAAACATTAATTTGGTTGCCCCTCACATTATTAATTACTTATCAAAGTTTCGGTCAAATACCAGCCGGATACTACAATAATGCCTTTGGTAAAACAGGCGATTCTCTTAGAAAAGCTTTGTCAATAATTACATCAACAGGCCATATTAAACTTTCATACACACCTAATATATGGAATGCATATGCATATACAGATGTTAGACCAAATGACAATACAAAAATCTGGGATATGTATTCTGATATTCCGAATGGTACACCTCCTTATTTATTTACAATCATTACCAACCAATGTGGAACCGGAGGTAATTCAGAAGGAATATGCTATGCAAGAGAACATTGTATGCCAAATTCCTGGTGGGGTGGTATTGATAACCCTGGTAATCCACAATATACCGATTTGCATCATTTGTTTCCGTCCGATCAATATGTAAACGGTAAAAAGTCAAATAATCCTATTGGCATTACAGATTCACCTTTAGCTTGGATTTCATTAAATGGAAGTAAATTAGGAGTTTGTACATTGCCGGGTTATTCAGGTACAGTATTTGAACCAATTGACGAATACAAAGGTGATTTTGCAAGAGCCTATTTTTATATTGCTTCCAGGTATTATAATAAATTTAACTTATGGGTTCAACAAATAACTTCAACAACTACTTCACTCAAAGCTCTTGCTGTACTAGACACAAATACAAATAATTACAACACATGGTTTATCAACATGTTACTTTCATGGCATCATGCTGATACAGTAAGCACCAAAGAAATTAACCGTAATAATGCAGTATATTACAGTAGTGGTCAGCATAATAGAAATCCTTTTGTTGATTATCCTGAGTTTGCTGATTATATTTGGGGAAACATCCAATTTAAACCAGAACCTACAAATCACATTACTAATTTTCAATATAATTCAACATTAAGCAATAGCTTTTCTACAATTCTCACCTGGACAGATTCTTATGGTACAACTTCTCCTGATGGTTATATTATTAAAGCACAAAAAACCAATTCAAATACAATCCAAAATCCAATTGATAGCATACCGGAAGTGAATACTGCATTATGTAAAATTGTTTATCAGGGTAATCAAACAGTTACATTTACAGAATTATCTTCAGAAACAGCATATACCTTCAAAATATTTCCTTTTACAAATAATGGACTAACTATTAATTATAAAACAGATGGGAATATACCTCAGATTAGTATTGTTACTCCTGTTTGGAAAGAAGATTTTGAAAATGGCAGTAAATTAGCCTATTCCTTAGGAACAGTGAACTGTACAATGGGCAACTGGACATTAGATTCGGCTCTGATTGGCACATTAACCAATGATAAAAAAATTGGTTATCAAAGCATTAGAGGATCTACTTTTAAGGTTTATATGAATTTTGATAAAATTGGAGGTGCTGGTAATATTACAATTAATACTGCAAGATTTAGTTCTGATCAACCGTCATACTGGAAATTACAAAAATCAATTAATAGTGGGCAAACATGGATAACTATCCGTGATTCAATATATACATCAGAAACTTCTTTAACTCCCAAAACCTTTATTGTTAATGAACCTAACAATGTAAGATTTAAACTTTTATCCTATAATGGAAATCAAATAAACAGAAGAACTAATATTGATGAAATTACTATAACAAATTACCAAACACCTTATAAATACCTTAAATTAAAATGCTTTCTTGAAGGACTTTTCAATGGATTAACTATGAATTCAGTACAAAATGAAAATGGTGCACAATGGGGAGCAAGTATTGCAGATAAAATTACTATTGAATTGAGAGATTCTATTTTCCCTTTTCCTATAATATATAGTAATACTGATGTTTTATTGGACATTTTTGGAAATGCGACTATTGATTCAATTCCAGCGACAGTAAACAATAAATATTATTTAGTTATAAAAACCAGAAATCATATTGAAACCTGGAGTGCTTTACCTATTTCATTTTACACAGATACAATATCTTATGATTTCACTTCAAATGCTTCAACTGCCTATGGAAGTAATTTAAAATACAAGCAATTAAATTCAAATAAAAACTTATTTCAATCCAGGAATCAAATTTATAAAGA
>CAIZXK010000342.1 GCA_903936865.1 uncultured Bacteroidales bacterium
ACTGAAATTCATCAGTAAGCCACAATCTTTTCCATTGATAAATCCATAGAAGCGATCTGAAAGCTTTGTACCAGGAATATAGTACAACGGGGACTTCATGCTGGGCACTTCGTGCCACATGAAGTCCTATTTATTGGCAGTAGTGCTTTTTTGTTTTATCAGAATACTATCACTTTCCCAACATCAGTTTTAGTCAGCCCATTTGTTGAAATGTCCGTTAATGATAATGATTTAAAGTTTCTTGAAATATAGTTTACACTTATTAAGTCAACTGCCTTTTGCAACATTTTTCCGTTTGCTCCTGTCACTTGTCCAATGATTTCTACATTGTTTTTCTTTGCCAATTTCACGAATTTACTCATCATCATTTTCATCAACCATTTCATAATTCCTGGCAAATTCACACCAGCTTTGTGCATAGTTGAAGTATCAACAAACTTTACAGAAACTACTTTTTTTGGTTGTAAAACAATTGATTTTTTCAGAACGTCATCACCAAGCACGTCAAAAACATAATCAACTTCTTTTACTTTCAATACTTGCGAAAAGTCTTGTGTTTTGTAGTCGATAAATTGGTCAAGTCCTGCTTTGTCCAAAACAGCTTTGTCCGATTGACTGCCTGTGCCAATAACAAAAAGTCCCATTTGTTTGGCTACTTGCAACGCCTGAAAACCTACACCACCGCCAGCACCATGAATAAGGATTTTTTCTCCTTTCTTTGTGTTTAACTGTGTCAAGCTATCATAAGCTGTGAGCAATGGCAATGCAATCGTTCCTGCTTCCTTAACATCAATGTTGGTCGGGATTTTAGCACAATAATTTGATGGAATGGTAATTTCTTCTGCCCATGTTCCAATGTCGCTAAACAATCGGTAAAAAAAGACATTATCGCCAACAAAAAAACCCTTGGCATTTTGACCAACTTCCACTACAATACCAGCACCATCTATTCCGCCAATTTGAGGATTTTTGTACTTCAAGGTAGGAAAGCCCTTCATCAAATCCATATCTACCGGATTGATGCGACTAGAAATCATTTTTATTTTCAATTCACCCGATTTAGTTTTCGGGCTTTCTATATTTTGAACCCTCATTGTTGAAAATTCTTTGCCTGCTTTTTGACGAATAATTGCTTTCATTAGATTTTCAATTTTTGTGCTTGTTCAGCAGTTAAAACTTGTTTTAAATCGGTTCTCCATTTTGCTACGGCATTTCGGATTACTTCTTTTTTTCTTCCTTGGTTATATGCGTCTTCGTGTCCGTTGGCTCTTTCAAGGTTAATTTGAAATACTTTTGCTTTTTGCTCTTCTGTAAGCGAAAGTTTCTTTGCCATTTTTTCGGTAATATGTTTTACATTTTCTTCTTTTGAAAGACGAGAATGTGCAAACGCCTTTATTCCAATAACTGAAACTAATATCAGCAATGCTCCAATTAGAATTTTCTTTGTAACCATGTTTTTAAAATTTATTTGTTATTTATAGTGCAAAGTTATTACCTTTGTCCAAATAAATAGTATAGTCAAATATTATAGCTATAGTATATAAATATAGACCAATGGAAAATAAAAGAAAAACAAAGGAATTTAATCCGAATAATTGTCCAGTTACCCATTGTCTGAATAAAATTGGCGGAAAATGGAAGCCAGTAATTATTCATTTGATACGAAAAGATTGTAATCGCTTTTCAATGTTGCAAAAGGCTATTCCTGATATTAGTAAACAAATGTTGGTCAATCAACTTCGTGAAATGGAAGAAGATACTATTTTGGAACGGATTATTTATGCAGAAATTCCGCCAAGAGTGGAATACAAAATTTCAAAATACGGTCAAACTTTGTTGCCAATTATTGATAGTATGTCCGATTGGGGATTGAAGGATTTAAAAAAGTCGTCAAAGTAATCTCTGTCGGTTTTGACGGTCGCTCGTAGCATTACTGCCAACATTTGGCTAAGTCTGACAAAATCATCCTTTACATCCATATATTAGTTGTATAGCCCTGATGAATGCCAACTTCTATTTTTTTACAAATATACAATTTATTTAATACCATGATATTTATTTAACAAAAAAAGGCTATCCATAATGGAAAGCCTTTTTACTAATTATCAATGCTTACTTATTAATGGTTACTGTTTTATTACTTTTTGAAGAGTGATTTATTGCTGTTGGTTAAATAGCTTATAAGCTTGCTTAGTATGGGTATGGATGTTATTTTGGAAATATTTTTAAGTATGCTTGTTAATTCTGAAAGTGAAATAAGCAATGTTGCTATATTTGCCAGGGAAAAGGTTGATAAGCCATTGAAAACAAGTGGTATGTTGTGCAATATCAAAATATCAAAATAGTATAGTACAAATACCAAGATGATGTAGAATAAGAGTTTTTCCAATGTGCTAAGAAATTTGGAGCATTCGAATATATGAAGAAATTTAA
>CAIZXK010000343.1 GCA_903936865.1 uncultured Bacteroidales bacterium
TAACGGCCTATTGTATGGTATGGGTATCAGCTTACCTGAAATTACTACTGATATTGATGGTGCTCCACGTTTGAGTCCTCCTTGTATTGGTGCTGATGAATTTTTACCTCCACAAAATGATGCAGCTTTAACCACAATTTTGACTCCAAATGGAGCTTGTGGATTAACAGCTGTAGAACAAGTGAAAGTTGTTATAAAGAATGTGGGTGTTTTACCAATGACAGCTAACTCTTATACAGCTACATATAAAATTGTTGGTGGAAACCCTATAACTCCGGAAACAATTAACAGAGCAATTTTACCAGGTGATACCATTCAATATACATTTACAGTTATTTCTAATTTATCAGTAGCCGCAACTCATATTGACTCAACCTATAAATTCAGAGCTTGGGTTGACTTAACAGGGGATTATGCACATGCTAATGATACATCTGATAAATCAGTTTTATCTTCTTATTTACCTCCAGCTCCTATAGCTCAGGATATAACTATTCCTTATGGTAATAGCGTTACAATATCAGCAGTTTCTTCTGATTCATTGTATTGGTTTACTGTTCCTTCTGGAGGTACAAGTGTACATGCAGGACATAATTTCACAACACCTGTTCTTTTTGATACAACTACTTATTATGTTGAAGCCAGAGCTGGTGCACCAAGTTTAAAAATAACAGAAGTTATTCAAAACAAGGGTGGTACTGGAGCTACACCTGTTTTTCCAACATGGATTAATGGAAGTGCTTCTTCTGATTTTGATGGTTTGGAAATTACAAATTTGGGTTCTGCTCCAATAAATTTAACAGGTTATTCACTTGTTTTTTATAGTACTGATGCAACTTGGGGTGCAAATGGAATTTATAACTTCCCAGCAAGTTCAATTTTACCTGCAGGACAAATTCTTGTTTTAGATATTAAAAGTACAACAGGTACAAATCCAGCAATGAACTATTATGTCTGTGGTTTGTCAACTGCGAATCCACAATCAACTTCAGCTCAAGGATATATTTTAAAAGATGGTGCTGGTGCAATTTTAGATGTAGTTGGAACTAATAGTTTGGTTTTTGCTTCTACTACTGGAGTTACTGCTACTGACTGGAGTGGAAACATTCCTGCTTCAGGTGGTTTTGCTGGTGTATCAAGAACTATTTCTGATAATAATAGCGCTTCAGATTGGATAGTGTCTTCTGCTGCAGTTCCTCAAACCTTTGGTTCTTTAAATCCAACATTAACTATTGGTAGTGGTTCAGGATGTTCTAGTTCAAGAGTACCGTTAACTGTGAATGTTGCAGTATTTTCAAAAGAAACTGGTATATCAAAAATTACTACACCTAGTGGTTGCGGATTAAATTTGGTTCCTGTTACTATTGAAATTTTCAATAATGGTTCTGATACTATTAATAATAATATTACAGCTACCTATAAAATTGATAATGGAAGTTTCATTACACCAGAAAATATGAATGTTGTAATACCTCCATTTGATACAATTCAATTTACTTTTAATACCTTGGCTAACTTTTTTGCCCCGGTAAATGATACATTCTTTAAAATAACTGCAGTAGTTAATTTATTGAATGATCCTTTCCATCAGAATGATACTTTGGTAAAAGATTCTATTTTATCTCGTTATACTCCACTTGGACCTATTGCTAATAATGTATATGTTCCTTATGGAAATCAGGCAACCCTAACTGCTACTTCTCCAAATCCATTGTATTGGTATAACGATTTATTCAGCACTACCAGTATAGCCCAAGGTAATCCTTACATTACTCCTTACTTATATGTAACTGATACTTTCTATGTTGCTGCTAATACCAGTCAATTGGCAAATGTTACAATAGGAACAGGAACTTTAGCGCAAGCATGGCCTTTCTATACATTCTATATGGATTCCAGAACAGAAATGTTATATAAAGCACCTGAACTACTTGCACAGGGTATGGTTGCAGGAAGTATAACTTCCCTGGCTTTCAATGTAGCTACTGTTGGTTCACCTGTAATGAATGGTTTTAATATAAAAATGCAGAATTATACACCTAATACTTTATCCGCATTTAATTCGACTGGATGGACAACTGTTTTTTCAGGAACTTATGCACCTCCTGCAACTGGATGGCAGGATATTACCTTACAAACTCCTTTTAACTGGGATGGCGTAAGTAATGTATTGATAAGCATTTGTTTTGATAATACATCTTATACAACCAATTCAACTGTTTATACAAGTAGTGTTGCAGGAACTGTATATCATTCTCATTCAGATTTATCTACCGGTAATGGATGTACTGAAATATTAAGTGGTTCTGTTTATGCCGATCGTCCGAATATTAAATTTATTGCTAATATTCCTGGTTGTGCCAGTCAAAGAACACCAGTAATTGTTAATGTTGGCCCTCCACCACAAAATGATGCTGGAGTTTTAGCATTAACAAATCCTGTTGGTTCTACTCCTTCTGGTGTTTCTACTCCAATTAAAGTAAAAATCAAAAACTACGGATTAGCTCCATTAACGAGTGCAAAAGTAGCCTGGAGATTAAACGGTGCAGTAAAACCAATTTATAACTTTACAGGAAATATTGCTCCTGGTTCTGATTCAATTGTTACTATTGCAAATGAAACATTCAGCGGTGGAGCTTATTGTGTAAAAGCATGGACATATTTACCAAACAATGTTCTTGATAGCGTTGCTTCAAATGATACATTATTTAATACTTGCTTTACAGCTTGTTTGAATGGTAATTATACAATTGGTGATACAACTGGTGGCAACTACCATGATTTCCCAACATTTAATGCTGCAATTAATACTTTAAAAATTGGAGGAGTATGTGGAAATGTAACTTTCCTTGTTGATACCGGTACTTACAATGAACAGGTAAGAATACCTGAAATTATGGGTGCTTCTGCTTCAAGTACAATCACTTTCCGTTCAGCTAGCAATGATAGTACAAAAGTAAAATTACAATACAATGCTTCGCTTTCAACAGCTAATTATACATTATTACTTGATAGTGCTGATTACATTCGCTTTGAAAAAATGACGATTAAAGCATTAAGTACAACTTATGGTTATGTTATAGAATTAAGAAATGGTGCAACAAATAATATCATTTCAAATAATATAATTGAAAATCCTGTAACGACAAGCTATAGTTCAGCAGGTATTTATAACTATACTACTGCAAATAATTATAATAAAATA
>CAIZXK010000344.1 GCA_903936865.1 uncultured Bacteroidales bacterium
CTTCCATTTTAGATTTCTCAGCTAAGGATTGAATTACTATTCTAAAATTACAATTTCAACTCTTCTGTTTTCCCTTGCTTGTGACTCATTTTTTTCAGGATTCCAAACAGGTTGCATTTTCCCAAAACCGAGTGTTTTAATGCGTTCAGGACTAATACCCTGCTTAACAATTGCTTCCTTAATTTCTTCAGCTCTTCTCAGCGACAATATATAGCAATATCCTTCATTGCCAACTCTGTCTGTATGACCTATTAACACAGCTTCGCAACCTGGTTTTGATTTCAAAATATTTACATAATTTAAAATAACGTCCTTGTATTTAGGTAATATTACGCTTTTATCGAAATCGAAAAGTGTAATTACCTGAGGATTTGAGGTTTGCTTTAATTTACTTATCTTTTTCAAACTATCTGCCAATGAAACAAAACCAGCTGTGCCATCCAATTCTAACGGCATTACATCATAATCTTCGCCAATGTATAATTTTGATGTGGTTGTTTGCGTTTTGTTTAAATCATTATAAATCAACTCAATTGTTCTTTCTCTGTCGGCAATAGTTGGTTTATAGGTAATTTCATAAAAGTATTTTGTAGTTTTTATAAATTCACCAAATACTTTTTCAATGTTTTTATGATTTCTGATATTATAATGTTTCCCTCCACTCAAACTTGCCATTTCATCCAATAAATTTATATTAGTTCCCGAACCATAAGAAACAATAAACATCGGGATATTATCTTTACGCGACTTTGCAATAACAGCATTGGCTGTAACTGCATAATCCATGTAATATGGATAAGATGCATTTTCATTACCATCTGTAAAAAGTATTACTCTTTTAAACCGGGAATCAATACTGTCAAATTGCCTGAAACCTAAATCGGTGCCAGCATATAAAGCTGTTTCACCTCCCATATCTGTTAGTCCTTTAAAGGCATATTTATTATAAATCTCCGCTTTGTTATCTGTTAAAGATAATATGTTATTAAGCTGATCATCAAATTTTACTATAGAAATCCGATCTTTTTCATTTACCAGCTTTATAAATTTATCCATAGATTTTTCCAGATATCCAATATCAGAATACATAGAACCGCTATAATCAAGCACCACAGAAAAATCACTATTAGAATTTAAATTATATATTTCTTTGACATCGAAGTTATTAATCGGATATTTTTTATCGGCAACCGTTTCTACCAATTGTTTAAAATATTTTCTGAAAGAGTTTTTCCGGTCGTTTGATGTAGCCAGATTTGTAATAAAATAGCCGGATGTATCAACAACCAACACATAAAGTTTAATTTCGTCGGGATATTTACTTTTATCGATGCTGAATATCTCAAAATTTAATTTGTTTTTTGAACTTAATTCAGTTACAGATCTTTTCCCTTCAATAAACTTACGTTCAACAACCTGTATGTATTTTGGATATCGATATACAACATCTTTATATTTAAAAATCAACTCAAACTTAACATTATCAGTTACTTTTTGCCTGATACTCCCGTTAGAAAGTTTTTTATAAACCCGTTTTCCATTTGAAAACAATAAACTATCAATTTCTTTTACCTCCCAGCTTAAATCTATTTCCCCACCTCGTTCTACCTTTTCGGGGCAAGTAAATTTTACCATCCCTTCCGGCAATACAAATACCTTAAAGTTTCTTGAATCTGTTTTTCCATTATCTCTATAGGCTATAAATTTATAATATCTTGATTTTTCAGGCTTAAGAATAATCTGGTCAATAGGTTTAAAATCCTGATCATTTCCAGAAATCCTTATTTTTGTTGAATTTTTAAAATTCCAGGAAAGTGTTATCTGGTCACCATAACATAAAACAGAATCACCATAAATCTGGTCGGGTTGTCTGAGATTAACCCAAATATTTTTTTCAGTTACATATCCATTTTTATTATGTGCTCTGATTGTAAATTTTTGTGTAGAATCAAGAAATATACTATAAAATCCTTCTGTTGGCAAACTATCCGGTATTCCTTTTATAGTAACAAATTTTGAATTGCTTGCTATCCAGTTAATTAAAATCGGATCTTCATCATATACTTTTTTTGGATAGTTTATTTCTTCAAAATCGGGCGGAATTATATTTAAACGGGTTGTAAATCGCTTTTCTTTCCCATCTCTATTTTTTACTTTCAAATAATACGTTTTGCTTTGTTCGGGATAAACCAGAATTTCACCAACCATAGGAATATTTTCCTGCAAATCGTCAAGCGAAATACTTGAAATTTCGGGGTTAGGAAACACTTCCCATTTTAAAACAATGGAATCACCCTGCTGAATACGTTTGGCTTTTGTTGTAAAAATAGCATCAATTGCAGGTTTATTACATGAAAACAAAATTATACAAAACAAAAATGTAATTAACAACTTAAAAACCTGTGGTAAATTCTTTTTTATCATTTCATTTTTATATTACAGAATTTCTTCTAATTGACTTTTTATCGTTGAAAAATGGTATTTTAAGGCCTCATTTAAAATAAAATAAGATATTTTCTAAAATATAGTTTACCTAAAAAAATGTAATTTTTTGAGCACTATTATAGATTAACGTAATTATAACGTGATAATGATCAGAATAATATCGGGAAGATGTAATTTTAAATAATTTTGTCAGATAATCTTATAATTTTTGTATTCGCCGATGCGGTAACCACTAAGTTTTTCAAAAAATATTTTAAACCTATCCTTTATGCTGTAATTTTTATAAGATAAATCGAAATCGAATTTCCAGTTTGAATGCTCAATCCGATTTTTCATAACTTCAGGGTGAGTTTCATTAAAAGCAGATAATGAGTTGATTGATGAATAGTCAAATTGCTCTTTTTGAGGTATATTCTTTTCCATCCAACTATCATCATGCCATAATTTATTAAAGTTTTCTTGTTTTAGCTGCATAACTTCAGGTTTTTTTACCCAACCATAATGATATACATAAGCATTAACAGGCTTTACATTCAGCACTTTATTGTTTAATTTTCTGAAACCTTGTGCATCCTTATAAGAGAATATATCAACAGAAGGTCGCACTATTCTTATTTCCTTTCTATACCAATTGGGTGCATCAGCTATATAATCATAACTCCCATAAAAATGCCTGTAGTTAAACAACAATCCATCAACCGCTTTATTATCCTTCCATTTTAACATGGCATCCTTTATTTCGTTCAGGTATTTTTCATGAACAACTTCATCTCCCTGTATGTAAAATGCCCAGTCACAGTCTAAACTAATTGCTCTGAGAGCCTTATCCGTTTCCAATGCTAATACTCTTCCGCCTTCACGTAAGGTATCGTCCCAAACGGTTTCGATTATTCTTATCTTAGTTGAATTAATACTTTTTATCAGATTAAGCGTATCATCTTCTGATTTGCCAACTGCAATTACGAATTCATCACAAATAGATAAAACAGAAGTAATTGCCTCAATAATTGGATAATCATATTTGATAGCATTTCTAACGAAACTAAAACCGGCAACTTTCATAAACTTGAAAATATTTAAAAAACCTGACAGGTTTAGTAATCTGTCAGGTTTCAATTAATTCATTATCGATATATTACTAATAAGCTTTTGCAAAAACAACCCGTTGAGTAGATGGATTTCCTGTCAAAATACATTTACCTGCTTCCTGAACATTATTAAGTGGAATTGTTCTTATGGTAGCTTTCGTTAATTCTTTGATTTTCAACTCCGTTTCTGTGGTTCCATCCCAATGAGCGAGTACAAAACCACCTTTGTTTTCTATTGCATCCTTAAATTCATCCCAGGTATCAACTTTATACGTTGACATATCTCTAAAATTCAATGCTTTCTGATATAAATTTACCTGAATGGCTTCGAGCAGATGTTCAACTTTATTTTCAATATCAATTTGTTGATATACCGCTTTTTCCATTGTATCACGACGGGCAACTTCTATTGTACCTTCTTCCAGATCTCTGGGTCCAATAGCTAAACGTAAAGGCACTCCCTTGAATTCGTATTCTGCAAACTTCCAACCAGGCTTGTAAGTATCTCTATTATCATATTTTACACTGATGCCTTTTGCCTGAATTGCTTTTTTAATTTTTTCAGCTCTTTCCGAAACTTGAGCCAGCTGCTCAGCATTTTTGTAAATTGGAACAATAACTACCTGAATAGGGGCTAATTTGGGAGGCAAAACCAATCCGTTATCATCTGAATGTGCCATTATTAAAGCGCCAATCAAGCGTGTAGAAACACCCCATGAAGTTGCCCATACATAATCCAACTTGTTCTCTTTATTTAAAAATTTAACATCAAATGCTTTTGCAAAATTCTGACCTAAGAAATGAGAAGTTCCGGCTTGTAAAGCTTTTCCATCCTGCATTAAAGCCTCAATACAAAAAGTTTCAACTGCTCCGGCAAATCTTTCATTGGCAGTTTTAATGCCTTTAAGAACCGGAACTGCCATAAAATTTTCGGCGAAATCAGCATATACATCAAGCATTTGCCTGGTTTCTTCCAATGCTTCCTGCTGGGTTGCATGAGCAGTATGACCCTCTTGCCACAAAAATTCAGCAGTACGCAAAAATAATCGGGTTCTCATTTCCCATCTCACCACATTTGCCCATTGATTAACCAATATAGGCAAATCTCTATATGACTGTATCCAATTTCGATAGGTATCCCAGATAATGGTTTCTGAAGTTGGACGAACAATTAATTCTTCTTCCAGCTTTGCAGTTTCATCCACAACTATTTTTCCATTTTCATCTGTTTTTAAGCGATAATGTGTAACAACAGCACATTCTTTTGCAAAACCATCTACATGGCTTGCTTCTTTACTAAAAAATGATTTGGGTATAAATAATGGGAAATAAGCATTCTGATGGCCAGTATCCTTAAACATTTTATCCAGGGCAGCTTGCATTTTTTCCCAAATTGCATAGCCGTATGGTTTTATTACCATACAACCTCTAACTGCAGAATTTTCAGCTAAATCGGCCTTTAAAACCAATTCATTGTACCATTGCGAATAATTATCATCTCTTTTTGTAAAATCTTTTGCCATAACCTTGACTTTGGTATAAAATTTGTGTAATTATTTAGAAATTTTATGCAAAATTAAAAAATATAAGCATAAGATACATAAATAATTAAAATAATTAAAATCAGGGAGGACCAAACCATGAGAACCCTTTTAAAAATAGCAGTAATTCCGTTGTTACTATTAACAGCTTGTACAACTGCAAATCAGCTTTCTTCAACTTATGAAGATGATGGCGTTTATACTTCTAAAAAAAGTAAACCAATGATTGCCGAAAATCAGCAAACTGTTGAAAGGCAGAAGGTAATGCCAGCTGAAGACTATAAAACGGTTAAGCCAAATAGCTATAATAGTGACAATCAGTCAAATGAAAAATCAAAAACAAGCTATGAAAAGTATAAGGAAAGTCAGTTAGCAACGAATGATGCACCCGTTGATCAGGAAACAGATAATTCTTCTTATGATAATTCAAATCAGGAAAATAATAATTATTCAACCTATGATACTGACGATTATTATGATTATGAATACACTGCCAGATTAAAAAGATTTCACAATCCGTCTCATAACTGGAGCTATTATGATGATTACTATACAAATATGTATTGGTACACCTACGATCCATTTTATTATGGAACCAGTATCTACATGGGATACAACTGGTGGGGTTCAGGTTATTCATATTACAGACCTTATTGGGGAATAGGTTTTGGATTAGGTTATGGATGGGGTTCTTATGGAATCGGATACTATGATTGGTACTCACCTTACTATGGCTGGGGTGGTTATTATGGTTACGGTTCTTACTGGAATGGATACAACCATGGCTATAATGATGGATACTGGGCAAGTAATAATGAAAGTTATTATGGAGGTGGTACTTCCTCAACATATTTCGGTCCACGTGGTTATAGTGGATCATCAAACGGAATTGTTTCCTCTGCAGGAACCGGCAGCAGCGGTGGCGTAAAAAGCAATAATTCCCAAAAAACACCAATCGCAATTACAGGCGAAAGAGATAATAATAAAGTTAATACAAATGGAACCAGCAGGTATTCAAATTCTGCAACTTCAGGAAACAGTTTGGGTGAAAGAACTACGGTAAGTCACGAATCAAAAGAGAATCCTGTTACCAGAGAAAATAATGCGAATACCAATTTAAGGGATAATGATGTTAGTAATAGTGGCGTTTCAAAAACTCAGGATAATTCAACAGAACGACAAATAAATCCATCTTCTGCAACAGAAAGAAATAATACAAACAGCAGAATTCGTTATAATACACCAACAAATCAAAACAATACCAATACACGTATTAATAACTACCAGAGATACAGTCGTTCTAATCAGGAAAATCAGAAAGAAAGACCAAACACAAAGATTGAAAGTTTAAACGAACCAAAGTCTTATAATTCACCTAATTATTCGCAACCACGTTCAAGTCAGCAATTTGAAAGTCCTAAGTATAAGAACGAAAGAAACTATAACTACGAAAGAAATACGAAACCTGCACAAACAGATCCTGCCAGAAACCAGAATTATCAACGTTCAAATCAGAATAATTCAGTTCCAAACAATAACAATAACCGTAATTATAGCGCTCCGTCCAATAATCAACAAAGAAATTACACACCACCTGCCAATAATAGCAACTATCAGGAAAGAAGCACTCCACAACCAGCTCCTTCAAATAACAGCTACAGTGCTCCGGCACCAAGCAGATCAACATACTCTGCTCCTCCATCAAATTCAGGAGGAAGCAACTCAGGTTCAAGATCAGGAGGAAGCAGTTCGGGTGGAAATGACAGGAGGAGATAATTAAAACACAGCCAAATAAATATATGCCCATGTTAAAAAAAAGAAATGACATGGGCTTTTTTAAAAATTAATATTTAAAATAATACAAAAATGAAAAAGTTATTTTTTACCATTATTATTATTTTGACAGCAATAACTACTTCTATTGCTCAAAATGAAATAGACGCACTGAGATACTCTCAATTGTATTATGGGAGTACAGCCAGATCTACAGCCATCGGTGGAGCTTTCGGAGCTTTGGGTGCCGATTTTTCTTCACTTAGTTTAAATCCGGCAGGTATAGGTTTGTATAAAATATCTGAATTTACCTTTACACCTTCTTTTTATATTGGAAGAACCTCTTCCAAAATACTTGATGCACCTCAGAGAGAAGATTATAAATATAATTTTAATATGGGGAATATCGGTTTTGTTTATACTTTTTTTAAAAGAGGAAATTATGCAACCGGAAACGGATGGAAAGCAGCTCAGTTTGGGTTTGGTATCAATAGATTGAATAATTTCAACAATCGTATGATCATGGAAGGTTATAATACAACAAGTTCGTTGATGAATCAATTTGTAAATAATGCAAATGGTACAAAACCTTCAAATTTAAATGATTTTGAATCACGCTTGGCTTATGATGCCTATTTAATAAATCCAATTGGAGACTCCAGTAGTTATACTTCAATCGTTAATGGTGATGTAACGCAAAGAAAAACAGTTTCAAGCAATGGTTCCATTAATGAAGTAGTTATGTCGCTGGGCGGAAATTACAGCGATAAATTATATATTGGAGCAACCTTAGGGTTTCCATTTATCCGCTATTTTGAAACATCTACTTACAAGGAAATTGACAGGGATAATAAAATTACAAACTTTAATTCATTTACATTATATGATGATTTAACAACAACCGGAGCAGGTATAAATTTCAAATTTGGTATGATTTACCGTCCGGTGGATTTAATACGGTTGGGTATTGCTTTTCACACTCCAACCTATTATTATTCAATGCAAGACGAATATAGCAGAAGAATTGAATCTGATTTAGGTGTGCTTGGAAAACCAAAGGCAAGTTCTCCTCAAGGACTTTATGATTATGAATTAACCACTCCGATGCGTGTAATCGGAAGCATGGCTTTTGTTATTGGAGAGTTTGGACTGGTAAGTGCCGACTATGAATTTCTCGATTTTGCTGAAGCTCGTTTAAGATCTGATAATTATGATTTCTATTCTGAAAACAATAATATTCAGGGAAAATACACTTCCGCATCAAATATCAGGTTTGGAACGGAATGGAGATTAGATCCTCTCACATTCAGAGCTGGTTATGGCATGTATGGAAGTCCTTTTACATCAGGTGTAAATGATGGTGAAAGAAGAGTTATTTCTTTTGGTATGGGATTCCGCGATAAGCAATTCTTTATGGATATGGCTTATTCTTATTCCAAACAAACTGAAGACTACTATTTCTACGATCCAACATTGGTAAAACCGGTAAAAAATGAAATGAAAGGTCATAATATAATGATGACTATCGGATTCAAATATTAACGGGACTTCAAAAAATTGCTTTTTCTTCGTTGAACTTCAATTTTAAAGTCCTTACTTCGACTTCGCTCAGTACATAGCATTTACATTAGTAAACTGCGGTTTTAAAATCTTGTTCGCCTCGAAAAATCTAATTTTTAGAAC